>JBFGTT010000576.1:0-2870 GCA_041565995.1 Rhodothermales bacterium | reverse complement strand
TCAGGCCGCCGTCGCGGGTGCCGATCCAGAGGGCGCCGTGGCGGTCTTCGTGCAGGGCGCTGATCTTTTTGCTGGGCAGGCCCGGCAGCGGCGCCAGGGCGGCGATCTGGCCGCCGGGCAGGCGGGCGAGGCCCTCTTCGTAGGAGCCTACCCAGAGCGTGCCGGCGCGGTCCGCCAGCAACACGCTGATCTCGTTGCTCGGCAGGCCGTCGTCGGTGGTGAAGGTGGTGAAGGTGCCGTCCTGGAAGCGGCTCAGGCCGCCGCCGCGCGTGCCGATCCAGAGGGCGCCGTGGCGGTCTTCGGCCAGCGGCCCGACGTAGTTGACCGAGAGGGCGCTGTTGCTCTTGTCGTAGCCTTTGAACGAGATGCCGTCGAAGCGTACCAGGCCCTCCTGCGTGCCGAGCCAGAGGTAGCCGTTGCGCGTCTGGATGAGCGCGTTGATACTGTTTTGAGGCAGGCCGTCGTCGGTGCTCCAGGCGTCGAGGTGGTACTGGGTGAGGGCCTTGGCCGGGTCCAGTCCGGTTTGTGCATACGCTCCTGTGCCGCCTGCTGCCGCCAGCAGCATCAGCATGCATCCCAGGACGATGACGCGTAGCTTTTTCACTTTCTGTTGCGGTTGGCCCGGCCTTACCGGTTGGACAGGTCGAGTCTTATCGGAGGTATCGACGCAAAAGGCATACCGCATAAGCGGTCAGGTGGTGTGCGGTTGATGCAGCAGGCGCGTCGGCGGCGCGTCGGAAGCCGGCGGGTCGGCCACGGGAAAATGCGCCGTGAAGACGCTGCCTTTGCCCTTGGTGCTCTCGACGGTGATGGAGCCGCCGATGAGGGCGGCCAGGCGCCGGGCGACGGTCAGGCCCAGCCCGATGCCGCCGTGCGTGCGCGTCAGGCCGGTGCTCTCCTGCGTGAAGGCCTCGAAGAGGTGCGGCAGGAAGGCCGCGTCGATGCCGATGCCGGTGTCCCGCACGCTGAGCGCCACCTGGTCCTCGTGCCGCCGCACGGCGACGACCACCTCGCCCGCTTCGGTGAACTTGAGGGCGTTGTCGAGCAGGTAATCCAGGATGCGCTCGAGCGCCGAGGCGTCGAGCCGCGCCCAGATGGCCTCGCCGTCGGGCGTCTCGACGCGTAGCGCCAGGCCCTTGCGCGCCGCCGCCTGCCCGAAACGCCGGCGGGCCGCCCCGGCGGCTTCGACCACGTTGAGCGGCGCCACGTCGAGGTGGTAGTTCTCGGCTTCGAGCCGCGAGAGCTGGTGCACGGCGTCGAGCGTCTTCATCAGCCGTTCTCCGCTCTCGCCGATGTGGCCGGTGAACTCCTGCAAGTCTGCCCGCACTTCCTTCGAGAGAATCTGGGCGTAGCCCTGGATGGCCGTCAGCGGCGTGCGGAACTCGTGGTTGAGGTTGTCGAGGATGGCCGACTTGAGGCGCAGCGAGGTCTCGGCCTGTTCCTTGGCCTGGATCAACTGCTGCTCGTAGCGCTGCCGTTCCTCCAGGATGGTCTCCACCTGCCGGGCCACTTGCTGTTCCAGGTCGTCGTTGAGGAACTTGAGTTCTCTTTCTTGCCGGCGCAGCTGGATCAGGTTGTGGGCGCGGGCGAGCAGTTCGCGGGCGTTGAAGGGCTTGGCCAGGTAGTCGTCGGCGCCCACCTCCAGGCCCTCGATCTTCATCTCTTGCGTGGCGCGGGCCGTCAGCAGGACCACCGGGATGTGGTCGAGGTGGGCGTCCTGCTTGATAGCCCGGCACAGCTCGTTGCCGTCCATCCGGGGCATCATCACGTCGCTGATGAGCAGGTCCGGCTGCAGCTCGCGGGCGCGTTCGAGGCCCTCCTGGCCGTCGCGCGCGGTGGCGATGCGGTAGTGGGCGCCGAGGATCGAGGCCACGTATTCGCGCACGTCGGCGTTGTCCTCGACGACGAGCACCAGCGGCTCGTCCGCCGCCGGCCCGGGTGCGTGTCCGTTGGAGGCCAGGGGCTCGTTCTCGGGCATGAAGCCCAGGGCCGAGAACGCCAGTTCGGCCATGGCGCTCTGTTCCGGTTCGAAGCCTTCGTCCGGGGCGCCGTTGCCGGCCAGATCCGCCTGATTCAGGTGCGCTTTGCCCGTCGGCAGCACCACGGTGAAGGTGGTGCCGCGGTCCACCTCGCTCTCGACGTCGATGGTGCCGTGGTGCAGCAGCACCAGTTCTTTGACGAGCGCCAGGCCGATGCCCGTGCCTTCGTGCTCGCGGGTGTTCGAGTTGTCTACCTGGTGGAAGCGGTCGAAGATGTAGGGCAGGTCCTCGGCGGCGATGCCCTTGCCGGTGTCGCGCACGCGGATCTCGGCGGCGCCTTCGGGCATCGCCTCGGTGGGCGGCCGCCGGGTCACCGACACGTCGATGGCGCCGCCGCGCGGGGTAAACTTGGTGGCGTTCGAGAGCAGGTTGAAAAACACCTTTTCGAGCTTGTCCGGCTCGAAGTAGAGCGGGAGGTCTTCCTGGTCGCTGTGAAAGCGCAGGGCGATACCCTTCTGCTCGGCGAAGGCGGTGCAGGAGAGCACGACGCCTTCGAGGAACGGCACCAGGTTGCGCGGGCGGGCCTGCAGTTGCATCTTGCCGGCCTCCAGCTTCGAGAGGTCGAGGAGCTGGTTGATCAGGCGCATCAGGCGCATGGCGTTGCGCAGCATGATGTCGATCTGCCGGTGCAGCGGGGCGTCCAGGGCGCCGTAGCTGCCCTGCAGGGCGTTCTCCAGCGGCCCGACGATCATCGTCAGCGGCGTGCGGAACTCGTGCGAGACGTTGGCAAAGAAGCGCGTCTTGAAGCGGTCGAGTTCGAGCAGTTTTTCCGCCTGCGCCTCAATCTTTTCCTTGGCCGTGCGCAGGTCCTGCGTGCGCGTCTCCACGAGC
>JBFGTT010000575.1:0-2873 GCA_041565995.1 Rhodothermales bacterium | reverse complement strand
TCCGGCCACCTGAGCAGCGTCAGCGCCGGGCTCTACCAGCGGTGGGACGACGGGCGCGCCGCCGAGCTGGTGGTGCAGCACCACCGCTTCGACGTGCAGCACGACTTGCCCCGGTGGACCGGCGAAGGCTTCACGACGCAGACCGAGGAGGATCAGACGCGCGGCTGGGCCGTGCAGGCCGGCTTCCAGCAACCCCTGCAAGACGGCTGGCGCTTCGGCGCGCGCCTCGTGGGCGACTGGAAGCACCATCCCAAGATCCCCAACTACGACCTGATGCGCATCCCGCGCGACCCCGGCAACTCGGCTGCCTACAACGTGGGCCTGGGCCTTGCCCGCACCGTCCGGCAGACCACCTACGGCATCGACCTGGTCTACGAACCCATCTGGAGCCACACCTGGGCCGCCGCCGCCGCCGACATCCCCGCCCCCTGCCCCTCCTGCAACTCGGTGCCCGCCGGCGAGATGACCGTCGAAAACTTCTTCCGCTTCGACAACAGCATCCTCCGCCTGGGCGTGCAGCAGGCCGGCGAACGCGTCGACTTCGGCCTCGGCTTGAACCTCCACACCTATCGCTACGACCTCGACCAGGAAGATTTCATCTTGCGGAGCAAACGCTCGCAGCACGAAAGCTGGAGCGAGTGGACGCTGAGCCTGGGCCTGGGCCTCAACTTCACCGAGTTCCAGGTGCGCTACCTGGGCCTGTTGACGCTCGGCACGGGGCGGCCCGGCATCCAGGACACCTGGGGCGGTATCCGCAGAGACGCCGACGCCGCCTCCTTCTCCGACGTGCTCCTCGCGCCGGCGGGGGCGCTGACGCTGCAAGACGCCCACGTCGTCACGCACCAGATCACGCTGCTCATCCCTATCTCGGAGTAACGCCGGGCGGCGTGCACGCGGCTGAGGATTGGGTAGGCGCTCTTATTGCCCCGGCGCCCGGTACTGATCGATTTCGGAGGGTGCCGACCGGCTGTTCGAACGCCGGGTACGGCTGTTGCGCGGGGCGGCCTGCGCGGCGCCGTTGCCGCCCGAAGCCGCGCCCGGCGGCAGAAACTCAGGCGGGATCCGGGGCAGCTGGGTCAGCCGTCCGTTCTGGTCGATGGGGACCCACTGCGAGGGTACCCGGTAGAGATAGCGACCGATGCCCCAGTGCACGGCAGCGCGGCGCATGGAGGTAGAGAGCCCGCCTTTGACCGCCTCCACGTCCGTGTTTTCGGCGCCGTCCCACTTGGTCACCCACTCGTCGCCGATGCGGATCGAGATGCCGCAGATCACGCCGCCGGCGGGGCCTTCCCGGAACTCGTTCTTCCAGTTGCCCGGCCCGCAGACCTCGTCGAGGCGGTCCATGATGGCACGGTTGGTGATGTAGGCCGCCGCCAGTGCCTTGCCCGTTTTTTTCGAGATCGCAATCGGCTTCCACTCGACGTCGTCCTGGTCGAAGCAGTCCTTGAGCCGGTTCAGGTCGATGTGTTGCTCCATCAGAGGTTCTCTCGGTTGGTAGGTGGAGGTTCGTCCTCATATCGTGAACATATCACCCCGGAGTGACAACCCTGTGTCAGGCGGCAAAATCTGGTGAGCATGCCGGCTCCGCCGCGCCCTCCGCACGGCTGCAGCGTTTCTGCTCGGGCATCCGTAGGTTGTAGGCCCGCCCGACCACCAAACCCGCCGCCGCCATGCACCTTACGCTGAGAGCATGCTGGGATCTGCTCAAGGAAGCCGCCTCGAAATGGAGCGAGGACGACGCTGCGCGCCTGGGCGCCGCGCTGGCCTACTACACGGTCTTCTCGCTGGCGCCGCTGCTGTTGATCGTGCTGTTCGTCGTCGGGCTGGTGTGGGGCGGGCAGTCCGGTGCGGTGCGGGCCGAGGTGCTGGGGCAGGTGGAGGCCCTGGCCGGGCCGGAGGGGGCAGCGCTGGTGCGGACGATGCTGGAGGAGGTGCGGCCCGGATCGGGCAGCGTGCTGGCCGTGGCGGCGGGCGTGGCGGCGCTGCTGTTCGGCGCCACGGGCGTCTTCGCGCAGCTTCAGGGGGCGCTCAACGCCATCTGGGAGGTGCGCCGGAGGCCGGGGCGCGGCCTGCGAGGCTTCGTCGTCGCGCGCCTGCTCTCGTTCGGGATGGTGCTGGGGATCGGCTTCTTGCTGCTGGTCTCGCTGGTCGTCAGCGCGTTGCTGGCCGCGCTCGATTCGCTGCTGACGGGCATCACGCCGCTGGCGCAGTGGCTCTTTCACCTGCTCAACCTCGTCGTCTCGTTCGGGGTCGTCACGCTGCTCTTCGCCATGATCTTTCGCTACCTGCCCGACGTCGAGATTGCCTGGCGCGACGTCGGGGTCGGGGCGGCGCTCACGGCGCTGTTGTTCACGCTGGGCAAGTTTGCCATCGGCCTCTACCTGGGCAGCAGCAGCGTCGCTTCGGCGTACGGCGCCGCGGGCTCGCTGGTGGTGCTGTTGCTATGGGTCTACTACTCGGCGCAGTTGCTTTTTTTCGGCGCGGAGTTTACGCAGGTCTACGCCCGGCGCTACGGCACGCACATCCGCCCCTCCGCGCACGCCGTGCCGCTGGCCGCGCCGGGCAACGAGCCGGCGCCGCTGCCGCCCGCGCCTGCAGCCGCCGGCAAGCGGCAGACCGGGCCGGCGCTGCGACGGCTGGTGCTGCCGACGCTGGCCTTTTTCGCCGGGCACTGGCTCGGCCGCCGACGCTGACGGGGCACCGCCGGTTTTTAAGGATTTTTTGAAGATCAAGCTAAGGAATATGATGGAAGCGCTTTTTATCATTAAAGAATTTTGACAGATCAACTAAATTGCCTTATTATATTCAGCGACCTCCTTGGTCCGCTTTATCCCTTCAGCATACCTCCTCGACCACATGATCCGTCGCTTGCT
>JBFGTT010000574.1:0-2875 GCA_041565995.1 Rhodothermales bacterium | reverse complement strand
TTCGAGCACCATCGGCCCTTCGCCCGATTTCCGCGCCGGCAGGCGGATGGCCGCCGTGCCGAAGTTTTCGTAGACGTGCACCGTGCGCCCGCCGAGGCGCTCGCCCACGGCCCGCGCCAGGCGGATGCCCGTGCCCGGCCCAACGGTCACGAAGTCGACGTCCGTCGTCGTGCGTTCGAGCAGCGCGTCGCGCACCACGCCGCCGACGGCGTACGCCTCGATGCCCGCGCGCGTCGCCACCTCGCCGACGGCCCGCAGCACCGGGTCGCAGGGCTGTTTCTTCAAAAGATGAGTCAGGTTCTCGGTCATGCTTTCGACGAGAGGACGAGCAGGAGGCTCAAAGGTCGTCGCCGTAGCTCCAGGCTTCTTCTCGCTTCCTCTCGTCCTTTACCGCAGTTTCTCCATCAGCCGCTCGACCAGGCGCATCGTGTGCAGGCCGTCGAGGATGGAGACGGGTGCGGGGCGCTGACGGGCGACGGCGCGCAGGAACGCCTGCGTCTCGGCCTCGACGGAAGGCTCCGCTACGTACGCCCTGGCCCCGGCGACGTTCTCTTCGACCAGCTCCTCGAAATCGGCTTCCACCTCGAAGCCGGGGCCGCCCACGTAGAGCGCGCCCGCCGCCGGCGCCCGGCTGCGGCGGAGGCTGACCTGCGCGTAGGCGCCGCTGTGGAAGCGCAGCCCGAAGGCCACCGCCTCCGGCCAGGGGGCGTCGTGGCGCACGGCCTCGGCGTCGATGCGCTGCACGCTGCTGCTCTGCGCCAGCGCGCAGCACAGGTCCACGGCGTCGGCGAGCCAGCGCGGCCAGGCGGCGTCTGCCTCGCGGGCGACCTCGCGGCGAAACACGATCAGCGAGGCCCGCCACGCTTCGGGCAGCTTCGCAAAGACGCCGTGGAAACGCAGCGGGCGGCTCACGCCCACCTCCACGCCCGCCTCCTCCGACAACTGAACCATCGCCTTGCACTCGCGGATGGACGTGGCGGGAGGCCATTCCAGAAAGACGTGCACGCCCCGCTTCGTGGCTGCCTCGGCGATGGGGAAGTGCTGCGCCGTAGGCCCGGCCACGAACACGGCGTCGACCTGCGTCAGGAACGGATCGAGCGGCCCCTGGCTCAGCACGCCTGCCAGCCGCACCGCCGGCAGCGCCTCGACGGCCCGCCGCCGCGCCTCCGCGCGCCCACCCGCCCCGATGATACCGACGTTCATTTTATCAGTCAATAACCAACAGCCTGTCCATCCTTGCGCATCTCGGAGGCGCCGTGGTAGACGCCGTGGGCGGCGTCCCACAGGATGGCCTGGTAACCGCCGAAGAACCCCTGGGCGACCTCGACCCGGTGCCCGCGCCGCCGCAGCGCCTCGACCACCTCGGGCGCGATGCCGGTTTCGAGGTACAGCGTGCCGCCGCCCTCGGCCTGCGCCTCGCCGGTAGGCTCGCTGCTGCCGACGTGGCTGTACCGGGCTGCGTCGCCGGCTTCCTGCACGTTCATCCCGAAGTCGATCAGGTTGCAGAGGATTTGGACGTGGCCCTGCGGCTGCTGTGCGCCGCCCATCACGCCGAAGCTCAGTAGCGGTTCGCCGTCTTTCATGACGAAGGCGGGGATGATGGTGTGAAAGGGCCGCTTGCCGGGGGCGTAGACGTTGGGGTGGCCGTCTTCGAGCGTGAAGAGCGCGCCCCGGTCCTGGAACATGAAGCCGAGGCCGTCGGGCACCAGGCCGCTGCCCAGGCCCAGGTAGTTGCTCTGGATGAGCGAGACCATCATGCCGCTTTCGTCTGCGACGGTGAGGTAGATGGTGTCGCTGCCTTCGGCCAGGCGCGGATCGCCGTGGGCGACGTGCTGCATCGCCTGGTCCATGCGGATGAGAGCGCGGCGCTGAGCGGCGTACGTTTTCGAGAGCAAGCCGTCGAGCGGCGCGTCGTAGAAGGCGGGGTCGGCGTAGAAGCGGGCGCGGTCTTCGAAGGCCAGCTTCTTGGCCTCGGCCTGCACGTGCAGGTAGTCGGCGCTGCCCGGGCCCATCGCGGCCAGGTCGTAGCCTTCGAGGATGTTCAGCATTTGCAACGCGGCGATGCCCTGCCCGTTGGGCGGCAGTTCGTACACGTCGTAGCCCCGGTAGTTGACCGAGGCCGGCTCGACCCACGTGCTGGTGTGCGCGGCCAGGTCCTCCTTGCGCAGCGGCCCGCCGATGCGGCGCATGTAGGCGTCGATCACGTCGGCGATCTCGCCCCGGTAGAACGCCTCGCGCCCGCCCTCGGCGATCTTCGCGTAGGTTTGGGCGAGGTCCGGGTTGCGGAAGATCTCGCCTTCCCGGGGCGCGCGCCCGTCGACGAGGTGGGTGGCGCGGAAGTTGTCGAGTTCTTCGATCACGTCCTGGTTTTCCTCGAACCGCGCGACGTTGTTTTGCCAATCGGCCGCGATGACCTGCGACACCGGGAAGCCTTCGCGGGCGTAGCCGATGGCCGGGGCCAGCACGTCTTGCATGGCCAGCCTGCCGAAGCGCCCGTGCAGCTCGAACCAGCCGTCGACGGCGCCCGGCACCGACACCGAGAGCGCGCCCCAGGCCGGAATCGACGCGCCCTCGCCGATGGCCGCTTTCATCGCGTCAAGCGTGAGGCCCATCGGGGAGCGCCCGCTGGCGTTGAGGCCGTAGAGCCGGCGCGTGGCGGGATCCCACACGATGGCGAACAGGTCGCCGCCGATGCCGCAGCCCGTCGGTTCCATCAGGCCGAGCGCGGCGTTGGCGGCGATGGCGGCATCGACCGCCGAGCCGCCTTTTTTAAGGATGTCGAGGGCGACCTGCGAGGCCAGCGGCTGGCTCGTGGCGACCATGCCGTGCCGCGCGAGGACGGGGCTGCGTGTGGCGAAGGCCGCGCCGGCGGGCC
>JBFGTT010000573.1:0-2882 GCA_041565995.1 Rhodothermales bacterium | reverse complement strand
CGGCGCCTCCCCGGCCACGCCGTCGCCGCCGGGCGGCGTCTGGCCCCCCCTCCCCAGCAGATCCTGGACGGCGGCCAGCGGCTTGTCTTCCCAGGTGCCGTCGTCGTACTGGATCCAGATCACGTCTTTGAAGATGTCGAGCTTCTGGATGGTGCCCTCGCCGTAGGCGGTCGTGATGGCCGTATCGACGCGGGGGAAGTGGTCGAGGGCGGCCATGTACTGTTCGAGTTCGTAGTTGAGGCAGCACTTGAGGCGTCCGCACTGGCCGCTGAGGCGGGTGGGGTTGAGCGGCAGGTTTTGCACCTTGGCCGCCTGCGTCGAGACGGGTTTGAAGGCTTGCAGCCACGTCGAGCAGCAGAGTTCGCGCCCGCACGAGCCGATGCCGCCGATGCGGGCCGCCTCGTCGCGGGCGCCGATCTGGCGCAGTTCGACGCGCGTGCGGAAGCGCCGGGCCAGGTCGCGCACGAGTTGCCGGAAATCGACGCGGTGCTCGGCGGTGAAGAAGAACGTCACTTTTTTCTGGTCGAACTGCCATTCGACGTCGACGAGCTTCATGGGCAGGTCGAGCTTGTCGATGGCTTTGCGGGCGACGTAGAAGGCCTCGCTCTCGGCCGTCCGGTTGGCCTCCCAGCGCTCGATGTCGGCCAGCGTGGCGATGCGGACGACGTTGGCGAAGGCTTCGTCCTCTTCCTTGTCGCGTGCCTTGACGCGCAGGCGGACGAGTTCGCCCGTCATGTGGACCGTGCCGAAGTCGATGCCCCGGTCGGCCTGCACGATGACGAAGTCGCCCGTCTGGATGTCGAGGCGCCCGGTGTTGCGGTAGATGCCCTTGCGTCCGGCCTTGAAGGTGACTTCGACGAGGTCGAAGACCATCGTGGGGGCCTCGACGGCGAGGTCGTTGAGCCAGTCGAAGACGTGCAGGGCGGGGCAGGCGCCGGTGCCGCATCCGCCCGTCGCGCAGCCGCCGGAGCCGCAGCCGCCTCCGCTGCCACAGGATCCGCAACCCATATCTATCTGAAAAAGCTATTCTTCGTAACGAGCACCGCCGGGCCTTGCGCGCCGGCGTTCTCTCTACTAACGAGCCAACGTCCCCAACGTTCGCGGGTCGAGACGTTTTGGTGTTTGAATGTTTTGGTGTTCGAGTGTTTGCGTGACAAAACGCTAACACGCTGACACTTTAACACCTCAACCCTACCCTACCGCAAAGGCGTCGTGCTCGGCGAGGGGGACGAAGAGCCGGCCCGAATGCGGCCCGCGCATGGCCCGGCCCAGCGCGTGCGCCAGCGCCGTGAGCACCAGCGCCAGGTGCACGTTGCGCTCGACCAGTTCGACCGCCTCCTCGACCAGCCGGGTCATGGCCTCCAGGTCGGCCTCGGGCACGTTGCGGCAGAACTTCGCGATGGCCTCGGCCTGGTCCACGTTGACGAGCGGGGCGTCGGCGCCCATCGTGTCGAAGAGCACCAGGTCGCGGAGCCAGCGCAGGGCCAGGCGCAGGAGGCCCTTGAGGCGCTCGCGCCCCATCCGTCCGAGTTGCTCGATGAGGCCGGCGAGGCGTTCGGGGTGCCCGACGTAGGCCAGGCGCAGGTACGCGACCACCAGTTCGCGGTCGGCCATCAGGTCGGCGTTTTCGGCCAGGTCCAGGGCGCGGGTGTAGGAGCCGTCGGCCATGCGGGCCAGCGCGGCGGCCGGCCCCGGCGCCAGGCCGTCGCGTTCGACGAGCGCCCGCTCGATGCCTTCGGCGGGCAGCGGGTCGAAGCGCAGGCGCTGGCAGCGCGAGACGATGGTAGGCAGGAGCCGGTCGGGGCGGCTGGTGGTCAGCAGGAAGACCGTCTGCGGCGTCGGCTCTTCGAGCAGCTTGAGGAAGGCGCTGGCGGCCTCGACGCGCATCAGGTCGGCGTCGGTCATCACGACGACCTTGTAGCGGCCTTCGAGCGGCTTGTAGCTCATCGATCGTCGCAACTCTTCGTTGATGCGCTTGATCGAATAAAAGGCCTGCTTGTTGGAGGTCTTCGTCGGATCCGAGAGCGAGGGCCGCCGCACGAAATCGACGGCGGCGTAGGGGTGGGCGGCCACCCGCTGGAGGCGCTCGGCCACCTCGTCGAGGTCGGCGTCGCTGGGGTACGGGATGAGCAGGTGCACGTCGGGATGCACCATGCGCGCTACCTTGGTGCAGGCCCGGCAGGCGCCGCAGGCCGCCGTGCCGCCCTGCTCGCACTGGAGCGCCCGGGCAAAGGCCATCGCCACGGCGCGCTTGCCCACGCCGTCGGGGCCGTAGAACAGGTAGGCGTGCGCCACGCGTCCGCCGGCGATGGCGCGCTGCAACGTCTCGAGGACGCGCTGCTGGTTGACGAGGTCGGTCCAGGGCATGGCGGGGATGGGAGCGGGCGGCTCAGGGGCGGCGCACGAGTTGCAAGACGACTTCGACCTCGATCTCGTCGTTCACCTTGAGCAGGAAGCGTTTGGGGGGCTTGATGGCGTAGTCGGTCAGCCGTAGCGGGAAGGCGGCGCGCACGAGGTAGCCCTCGGCGGTCGGCGTGAGCGAGGCCCGCACGCCGTGCTGCCGCGTGACGCCGTGCAGGGTCATCGACCCGCTGACGGCCAGGTGCAGCGTGTCGCCGCTGGTGGCCGGAAGCATCGTCGGGCGGGCGTCGTCGAGTTGGAAGACGGCTTCGGGATAGCGGTCGACTTCGAGGTAGTTCTTCTTCATGTCGCGGTCGCGCATGCCCAGGTCGGTGTCGAAGCTCGCCACGTCGGCGGTGAAGCGGCCGGTGAGGCCCTCGGTGGGCGCGGCGGGGTCGAAGGTAAGCGCGCCGACGACGGGGTGCAAGGTGCCGTCGACCGGGCCGAGGCTGTGCCGGGCCACGAAGCGGACGACCTGCGGG
>JBFGTT010000572.1:0-2899 GCA_041565995.1 Rhodothermales bacterium | reverse complement strand
GGTCACCCCCACCGACGACGGCGCCACGGTGATCACACAGACGGCGTTCTTCGAGCCGAAGGGGTTGTTCGGTTTTCTTTACTGGTACGTCTTCTACCTGCCGCACCGGTTCATCTTCCCCGGCATGCTGCGCGAGCTGGGCCGCCGCGCCGAAGCCCTGGCGGCCGAGGGCGAAACAATTCCGGCGTAGTTTCGAAAGGCTGAATGTCAACACGCCCTAGCCATGCCGAACCGTTTTTCCACGTCGAAGATCGCCGCGCTGCTGGCGGGCGTGCTCGTCCTGGCCGGATGTGAGCGCGTGGGCGAGATCGGGGCCTCGTTTGCGCGGCTGACGCCGCACGAGCGCTACGCCGCCTCGCTCAGCGAAGCCGGCCTGGGAGAGACGGCGCTGGGGCGGGCCTGGCTGGACGCCGGCGAAGCAGCGCTGGCCGAAGCGTCGCCGGTGGAGCTTCCCTTTCGAGAGATCCGCTACCTCGACCCGGCGCAGCCTGCCGCCGTCGGCTACCGCTTCGAGGCGCGGCGCGGGCAGCACCTCTTCATCGACGTGGCCACAGCACCGGGCGACACGGCCCGCGTCTTCGTCGATCTCTTCGAAGCGCCGCCGGACTCGACGGCCGCGCCGCGACACGTCGAGAGCGCCGACAGCACGGCGGCCCTGGCCTACCGCGTCCGCCGGGACCGGGCCTACCTCGTGCGCATCCAGCCCGAACTGCTGCGCGGCGGACGCCTGCGCGTGACGCTCCGGACGGACGCCTCGCTGGCCTTCCCCGTCTCGGGCAGGAACGAAGAGGCCATCCGCAGCTTCTTCGGCGACCGGCGTGACGGCGGGCGGCGCAAGCACCACGGCGTCGATATCTTCGCCCCGAAGGGCACGCCTGCGCTGGCCGCCGCCGACGCCGAGGTGACGCGCGTGCGCAACGGCGGCCTCGGCGGCAAGACCGTCTGGCTGCGCGACGCCGACGGCTACGCGCTCTACTACGCCCATCTAGACAGCCAGCTCGTCCGGCGCGGCATGCGCGTGGCGGCGGGCGACACCGTCGGCCTCGTGGGCAATACGGGCAACGCCCGCACGACGCCCTCGCACCTGCACTTCGGCATCTATCAAAACGGCCCGGTGGATCCGTATCCGTTCATCTACCGGCCGCGCGCCCGTCCTGCCGACATCCGCGTCGATACGAGCCGCCTGGGCCGCTTTGCGCGGGTGGCCGCCGCCCGTGTCCGTCTGCGGGCGGCGCCCGGCGCGGGGGCCGCCGTCGTCGGCGAAGCGCCGCGCCATACGGCGCTGTACGTGGCCGGCGGCAGCGCGGGCTGGTACCGCGTGATCCTGCCCGACGGCGCCGCCGGCTACGTGGCTGCGGCGCAGGTAGAGCCGGCGCAGGCCCCCGTCCGGCAGCTTCGCCTGGCCGCCGGGCAGCCCATGCGCCGCCACCCCGCCCCGCAGGCTGCCGCCATCGACAGCCTCGCCGCCGAGGCCACGGTGCCGGTGCTGGCCCGGTTCGAGACGTTCCTGCTGGTGGAAGCGCCGACGGGGCGGACCGGGTGGATCGGAGCGGAGTGAGAAAAGCGTGGCTTCGGGCGGATCGCATCCGGGCGCCGGGCGTGTAAGCGGCTCTGTTCCTGCCCGCAAATCGTAGCTCCACCGTGACTGAGCAAAAGAAGAAAAAAAATCTGCTGACCGACTCGGCCACCTGGCGTGAAGCGCGCGCGCTGATGTGGGAGCACCGCGCCAAGCTCGCCGTCGGCTTCGGGCTGATGGTCGTCAACCGGCTCAGCGGGTTCGTCCTGCCGGGCAGTTCCAAGTTTTTGATCGACAACGTCATCGGGCAGGGGCAGGCGGCGTTGCTGGTGCCGCTGGCGCTGGCCGTGGGCGCGGCGACGGTGGTGCAGGCCGTCACCACGTTCTCGCTCTCGCAGGTGATCTCGGTGGCGGCGCAGCGGGCCATCATGGAGATGCGGCGGCGCGTGCAGGCGCAGGTCACCCGCCTGCCCATCCGCTACTTCGACGGCACCAAGACCGGCGTGTTGATCTCGCGCATCATGACCGACGCCGAGGGCATTCGCAACCTCGTCGGCACGGGCATCATCCACCTCGTCGGCGGCATCTTTACGGCGGTGCTGGCCCTCGGCGTGCTGATCTACCTCAACTGGCAACTCACGGCCATCACCATGGCCCTGCTGGCGCTCTTCGGCGGCGGCATGGCGCTGGCTTTCACCCGCCTGCGGCCCATCTTCCGCGAGCGCGGCGAGATCAACGCGCAGGTGACCGGGCGGCTGGGCGAGACGCTCGGCGGCATCCGCATCGTCAAGGCCTACGGCACCGAGGAGCGCGAGCAGGGCGTCTTTGCGGCGGGCGTCGAGCGGCTCTTCAAAAACATCGCCCGGTCCATCACCGGCATCTCGGCCATCACCTCCTTCAGCGGCGTCATCATCGGCGCCGTGGGCGTGTTGATGATCCTCATCGGCGGGCGGGCCATCCTCGGCGGCAGCATGACGCTGGGCGACTTCGTCATGTACATTTTCTTCACCGGGCTGCTGGCCGCGCCCATCATCCAGATGGCCTCCATCGGCACGCAGATCTCGGAAGCCTTCGCCGGGCTGGATCGGATCCGCGAACTGCTCGACGAGCGGACGGAAGACGAAGAGGATCAGGCCCGCGCTCCGCTCGCCGACGTCCGGGGCGACATCGTCTTCGAAAACGTGCATTTTGCCTACGACGAGGGCGTGCCGGTGCTGCGCAACGTCTCGCTCGAAGCCCCGGCAGGCACCACCACGGCGCTCGTCGGGTCGAGCGGGTCGGGCAAGAGCACGCTGGTGAGCCTCGTGATGGCCTTCAACCGTCCGCAGCAGGGACGCCTCCTCGTCGACGGCCGCGACCTCGCCGACATCCGCTTGAAGGACT
>JBFGTT010000571.1:0-2901 GCA_041565995.1 Rhodothermales bacterium | reverse complement strand
GTGGAGGATCGTCGCCTGGACGAGGACGGGGTGCCGAAGATCGAGACGATCACGATCCGCGTCTCCGGCCCCAACGGTTCGCTGGAGGTAGTTTTGACGGCGGGCGGCGCCACGACGCGCACGCAGGGCGCCCACGTCGAACTGCTGCCCGGCGGCCAGGCCCTCGTCCGCGCCTCCGAATAAGCGCCCTTCCCTCCCCCCCGCCAGGCCGACTCGACCGCCCTTCCGGTCGGGTCGGCCTTTTCTTTTGATCGGATCTGAAGCGGGAGCGCGACGTTGACCAGGCGGCAGTCCCCTTTTCAACCGGAGCGGCCTATGTGGGAAGGCACCGTCGTCAACCTGTTCATTGCGCCGGAGGCCGGCGCGCCGATGCGGGCCGTCGAGGCGGTGCGCGCCGTGCCGGGCCGGGGCCTCGAAGGCGACCGCTACTTCGAGGCGGCGGGGTCGTTCTCACGCTGGCCGGGCGCGCACCGCGAGGTCACGCTGGTCGCCGAGGAAGCGCTGGCCGAGATGGCGCGTGAGGCGGGCGGGGTGCTGCCGCCGGAGGCCAGCCGCCGCAACGTGCTCGTGCGCGGCGTGCCCCTCAACGAGCTGATCCGGCAGACGTTCTGGGTCGGGGCAGTGCAGATGGAGGGCATCCGATTGAGCCAGCCCTGCAAGTACCTGGTGCGCCTGACCGGCGAGTCGGGCCTGCTGCCGGGGCTGATCGACCGGGGCGGCCTGCGCGCCCGGCTGCTCAACGAGGGCGTCCTGCGCGTCGGCGACGCCGTGCGGCCCGCCGTTGAGCGCGGAGGGTAGCCACGATGCGCCCTCCTCACGCCACCCGCTCCGCCATGCGCTGGCTCCCCTGCCTCCTGCTGTGCCTGGCCGCCGTGCCCGCCTGCCGCTCGCAGGACCGGGCGGAGGGCCTCGCCGCCGACAGCCTGGCCGCCGCGCTGCCGCCCGACCCGGCGGCGATGGTCGATAGCGGCGCCGTGGCCCTGCCGGCCTTCCGGCAACGGACGCTGCTGGCGCAGGACACGCTCTGGGCCGAGGCGCTGCGCATCCACTACAACGCCCTCGTCTTCGACGGCCACATCGACACGCCGCTGCGGATGCTCGACGAGGGCTACCGCTTCGGCGCGCGCCACCGCAGCTACGAGGCCCACGTGGACCTGCCGCGCATGTTCGAAGGCGGCCTCGACGCGGCCTTTTTCTCGATCTACGTGGCGCCTTTCTATGGCGAGGGTGAGGCCGCCGTGGCCCGCGCCCGCGCCATGATGGCCGAGGTGAAGCGGCAGGTGGCCGCCCACCCCGACAGCCTCGGCCTGGCCTTCTCCGCCGACGACGCCCGCCGCCTGGCGCGCGCTGGCAAGAAAGCCGTGCTGCTGGGCCTCGAAGGCGGACACGCGCTGGCCGCCTCGCCCGACGTGCTGCGCGCGCTCTACGCCGAGGGCATCCGCTACGTCACGCTCACGCACATCAACGCCAACGCCTGGGCCGACGCCTCGCAGGCCCCGCCGCGCTGGGGCGGCCTCAACGACCTCGGACGCCGCCTCGTCGGCGAGATGAACCGCCTGGGCGTCGCCGTGGACCTGGCGCACGTCTCCGACTCGACGTTCTTCGACGCGCTGGAAGCCTCCCGCGCGCCGGTGCTCGTCTCGCACTCGTCGATGCGGGCGCTGACGCCCTCGGTGCGCAACCTCAGCGACGCCATGCTGCGCGCACTGGCCGAAAACGGCGGCGTGGTGATGATCAACTTCTTCGACGCGATGGTCAACCCGCACCTGGACGACGCCGTGATGGCCGAGGTGCACCGCCGCCTGCCGGGCGACAACCTGCGCGACCTCTGGAACACCCTCTACGCCGTCCGGCGCGAACGCGGCCTGCCGGGCGCCACGCTCGACGACGTGCTCGACCACCTCGACCACGCCGCGCAGGTGGCCGGCATCGACCACGTGGGCCTCGGCAGCGACTTCGACGGCGTCTTCGACCTGCCCGACGGGCTCGAAGACGTCACGCGCCTGCCCCACCTCACCTACGGCTTGCTCCGGCGCGGCTACTCCGAAGAAGCGATCTACAAGATTTTAGGCGGCAACGCCCTGCGCGTGCTCGACGAGGTGGAACACGCGGCTACGGCCCGCACGCGCTAGCGTACGACGGCCCGGTCCGTAGCCGAAGCCCCGCCCCGGTTCCTCCGCCGGCGGGGCTTTTTTGGCAGACAACCGACGGCGTTCTTGTCGATTGGTCTAGACTTTACGTTGCCTGCGCCGTACACTATTATGCCTTCGGAATCATGGGCCTCTTTTGAAGGCGCTCTTCGCTTCGGTTGCTTCTCGGAACGGGTATGCGGTACGTCTCGGGTATCTTTACGGCCCTGCTGCTGTGGGGGATCTTTGCCGCCTCTGGCCGGGCGCAGGGCGCCGCCTTCGAAGAGGCGGTCATCGACGTGGGCAACCTGGGCCTCACCGTGACGAACGCAGGGTTCATCGGCAGGGCCAACGTGCGCAACAACCCCACCGGCCCTCCTTCCTTCGAGTATCCGCTGAACTCGGGCGCCGAGCACCTCTTCGAGGCCGGCTTCTGGATTGGCGCTACGCGGAGCGACGGGACGGTGTCGGTGCGCACCGGGGCCGTTACGGCTTCGGCCGGGTACACGCCCGGCGCGCTGGGCTACGAACTGGCACCGCAGGCGCCCTTCACCCGGCGCTCGTCTCTGCTCGAATCCGACGTGTTCACGCGGCGCGCGGTCAGCCACCAGGACCTCATCGCCGCCTACGTCGATACCGCCCGTGTGCTGCCCGGCACGTCCATCCCCATGCCCGATCCCCAGGGCCAGCTCGGCGCCGAGATTATCCAGACCAGCTACGCCTGGAATTTCCCCTTCACCGAGTACTTCGCCCTGATCAACTTCGACGTCGT
>JBFGTT010000570.1:0-2904 GCA_041565995.1 Rhodothermales bacterium | reverse complement strand
CACGAAGAGCTCGTCACATTGCACCTGCTGCAGCACCTGCGGCCGAAGCACGAGCGCTTCGTGGAGGGCCTGGCTGTGGGCGCCGGCTTTCTCGAGCCAGGCGCGCACCGTGCGACGCTGCACGCCGAAGGCCGCCTCGATGGCCGGTATGGGACAGCCGAAGGCGATCAACGTCAAGACCTGCGTGATCGTCTCGCTCGGGGTCTGGGCATAGAGGAACGGCGTGCCGTTTCGTTCGCAGAAGGTCTTGCCACATTCCGTGCAGCGGTAGCGTCGTCGCTAGTGGCAGTGGATCTTGATGTTGCCGCGCCAGGTATGACCTCTGGCAGGGCAGTCCAAGTTTGGGCAGAAGCTCTGTTGCGGGTCCATGGCGGAGGTGGTTTCTTAGGTCGGCCAACCACGAGAAACCGCTCTGACGCGGACCCGCTTTGCTTTGTTTAGCCTGGTTCACCACAAAGCGCACACCTACCGTTTCCCCGGTGGAGAGAAAACCGTCATTGGGAAGGTGTACGAATCGGGCGACGATGCAAGGCAAGCGTAGCCGGATAGCGACTATCTGATCTCAAACGTGAGCGTGGCCCAGTTCGACGCGTAATCGACGTCTTGCTCGGCGCTCTCGACCATGTGGATGAGCCGCACGTACCATCGTCCGGCTGTCGTCAATGCGAAACGCGCCAGGCCTTCTCCATCCGTGCGCGTCCGGACGGCTTCCACATGCCCCCCTGCGTCGTCGTGGCGGTGATAGCCCGCGTAGCTGGCGTAGACGAGCTGGTCCGCGACGGGTTGGCCGTCACTCAGCACCAGCACCTCGAAGTCGTCGCCCACGCCGAGGTCGTACGGGTTCCTGAGCGGCACGATCTCGATGGGATAGCCGAGGCGGTGCCGGTAGGCATCGCTCCGCGCGTCGCCGACCTGGAAGATGGCCTTGACGTGCTTGGCATACCGCTCGCGGGCGGCCTCGTCGAGCTTCCCGTCCCGTTTGCGCGCCTCCAGCACGTCCAGCACGCCGTCGTGCTCCAGGTAGGCGTTGAAATCCTCCGCCGAGAGATCGATGAAACGCGGGCGCGTCGAAACGCCGATCACGTACGTACCGGGATCGCCCGTCTTGAAATCCAGCCACGTCGTGCTGTCCTTCTCCCACCACTGGGAGGTATCAGGATGGGCCACCACGTCGCCCGGCCCGACGATGCTGACGTCGAGCATCCGGTCGCGCGTGATGACGTTCTCGCTCTTCTCGAACGTTCCGTTGTAGAGGGCGATGGAGGTCTCGGTGTGGGGAGCTAGAAAGTAGGTGTTGAGTTTGAGGAACATGTCGTGGGCGTAGAGCGCGCCCACCAGCAGCAACAGGGCCGCCACGGTTAGCAGGATCTTCTTTTTCATCGAGGCATCTTCCTTGTTTGAGTGGAGGACGGATCGTCATGAAGTCGGTTCCGGGGTGACGACCGGGGCGGGCTGTTTGTCGGCTCCGGCAGGTGCGAAGCTTTCAAAGAGCACCGGCACGACGACCATGTTAAGAAACGTAGAGGTCAGCAGCCCGCCCAGGATGACGATAGCCATCGGCGTCTGGATCTCCTTACCCGGTTCGCCGCCGCCGAGGGCCAGTGGGATCAGCGCCAGGCCCGCCGTGAGCGCCGTCATCAGAATCGGGTTGAGCCGTTCCATCGACCCCTGGAAGACCGCCTCGCGCAGCGTCTTCCCTGCTGCCAGGAGGGTCTGGTAGTGGCTCACGAGCAGGATGCCGTTGCGCACGGCGATACCGAAGAGCGTGATGAAGCCGACGAGCGCCGCCACGTTGAGTTCGCCGCCGAAGAGCAGCAGCGCGAAGACACCCCCCGTCAGCGCCAGCGGCAGGTTGACCATCACGAGCAGGGCGGTGCCGCTCCGGCCAAACTCCTTGTAGAGGATCAGAAAGATCACCAGGATGGAGATGAGGGAAAGCAGGGTGATGGTGCGCGTGGCCTGCCGGGCGCTCTCAAACTGGCCGCCGTATTCCACATAATACCCATCGGGCAGGGCCACCTCGTCCACGCGCGCCTGCATGTCGGCCACGACGCTGCCCACGTCGCGGCCCGCCACGTTCGACGAGATCACGATCTTGCGCTGCACGTTCTCGCGGCTGACGGTGTTGGGGCCGCGCTCCTCCCGCACGTCGGCAAGCTGGGCCAGTTCCACGCGAGGACCGAGCGGGGTGTTGATCAGGGCGGTGCGGATGCGCGCGGCGCTGCCCCGGCTGCCTTCCTCAAAACGGACGACGAGATCGTACGCTTCCTGTCCCTCGCGTATTTGCGAGACGACCTCGCCGCCGAGCGCCACGTCGATGTACTCGGCCAGATGCGCAGGCGTGACGCCGTAGCGGGCCATCGCCTTGCGGTTGGCGTAGATGCGGAGTTGCGGCACGTCGGTCTGCTGCTCCACCGACAGGTCTGCCACGCCCGCCACCTGTTCGACCGTGCCTCGGATGCGTTCAGCGAGCCGCCGCAACTCGTAGAGGTCCGGCCCGAAGAGCTTGATGGCGATGGAGGCCCGCGTGCCCGAGAGCATATGGTCGATACGGTGGCCGATGGGTTGCCCGAACGTCACGTTGGTGCCGGGCAGGGCGGCCAGCGACCGGCGCAGGTCGGCCAGCACGTCGTCGAGCGCCCACGCGGATAGGTCCAGCAGCACGTCGATCTCGGCGGCGTTGGCGCCCTGCGCGTGCTCGTCCAGTTCGGCCCGCCCCGTGCGGCGCGACGTGGAAACGACAGCCGGGTGTTCGAGCAGGATCGTCTCGATCCGGTGCCCCAACGCATCCGACTCATCAAGGCTCGTGCCGGGAGCCGTGACGGCAGACACTACGAGCGTGCCTTCCTGGAACGCGGGTAGGAAGCCGCGCCCGAGGAAGGGAAGCGCCGCGAGCGTCAGGAT
>JBFGTT010000569.1:0-2923 GCA_041565995.1 Rhodothermales bacterium | reverse complement strand
GGAGTTCGAGGGGCCGGCGGTCATCACCAGCACGCACGTGCGGCTGATTCCGCTGGCGGCGGCCCCGCACCAGGTCAGCGGCGTGCGCCTGAGCGGCACCCACCGGGGCGACATCGCGCTCGTGAAAGAACGCTTCGAGTAGCGCAGGAGCCGACGTATCCGCCCCGTCAACCGTAGTCCCTTATTAGTCCAATGGATCCATCACCCAGGCAGACCGAGTTGGCCCGGAAGCTGCGCAGGCTTTCGGTGCAGGCGTGGGGCGAGCGCAGCGCCGTCGAACTGCTGGGGCGGCACCCGGCGCTCGAGCAGGCCCAGGAAAAGCTGCTGCGTTTCGCGCAGGCGGAAAGCCCCGTGCTCATCATGGGAGAGAGCGGCGCCGGCAAGGAGTTGTTCGCCCGGTCGTTGTACCTGCTCTGCAACCGGCGCGGGAAGCCGTACCTGAGCGTCAACTGCGCGCAGTATCAGGACGAAAACCTGCTCGTGAGCGAGCTTTTCGGGCACAAGAAGGGCAGTTTTACAGGCGCCGTCGCCGACCGGCGCGGCATCTTCGAGGAAGGCGACGGCGGCGTGGTCTTCCTCGACGAGGTGGGGGAGTTGCCGCTCAAGGCGCAGGCGATGCTGCTGCGCACGCTGGGCCAGGGCGAGATCATGCGCCTGGGCGAGTGCCGCGCCAAGACCGTCGACGTCCGCGTGGTGGCCGCCACCAACCGGGAGTTGAAGCAGATGGTGACGGCGGGCCGGTTTCGCAAAGATCTCTACTACCGGCTGTGCTACCTGCGCCTGCCCATCCCGCCCGTGCGCGAGCGCGGCCAGGACTGGCGCATCATCGCCGAGGCGCACCTGGCGCGTCTGAACCGGCAAAACGGCACCGACAAGGCGCTTTCGGAGGCGTCGAGGGCGCGGCTCGGGGTCTATCACTGGCCCGGCAACGTGCGCGAGTTGCGCGGCATCATCGAGATGGCCTTCTGCCTCAGCCCCGGCCCGCTCATCGAACCCGAACACTTCGAGAGCGAACTCGAACCGTCCGACGGCCTCCCCGCAGCCCCGCACCCGGCCGCCTTCGACCCCTCGGCGCGCTACCGCAAGATGTTGCTCGGCGATCAGGACTTCTGGGATGCCGTCCGCCGCCCCTTCCTCGACCGCGAGTTGAACCGCGCGCAGGTCCGCGAGATCATCGTGCGGGGGCTGCAAGAGAGCGAGGGCAGCTACAAACGCCTGCTCGACATCTTCCGCATCTCGCAGGACGACTACCTCAAGTTCATGGATTTCCTGCGCCACCACCGCCTCAAACCCGAAAGCGTGGAGTCGTGACGCTTCAGTTGTACGAAAGGAAGGTGCTGCGGTCGAAGAGGGCCTGCGTTTCGGACCACGCCTGCGCCAGCAGGGCGTCGGCGGCGCCGGCGGCGAGGGTTTCGAGCGTCATGCGCGAGAGCGTCGTCAGCGTGACGGCTTTTTCGCGGGTTTGCGCGAAGCTTTGCCCGTGCCGCGCGCTGAAGCGTTCGAGCGTGTGCGCCGCCTCGACCACCAGCGCCTGGAGCACCCGGAAGGCGCTGTCGGAGAGCGGCGGCGTGCCGCGATAATTCTCCAGGCGTCCGCCGGGTCGATAGGCGGGGAAGTCTTCTAGCCCCATGAAACGCAGGAACCAGTCGGCCCGGAAGCGCCCCGCCGCCGCCGTGATGCCCATGTAGTCGGCGATGAGTTCGTCGAGGGCGTTGTTGCGCATGGAGCCGAGCACGCGGCGGGTGAAGTAGTGGGCGCATTCGTGCTCGCGGCGGATGATGAGCGAGCGATGCCGCCAGTCGGCCTCGTCGAGGTCGAGCGCGGCGGCGGGCACGGCGCTGTAGGGGCCGTCGCTGAGGAGGATGAAGCGGTCCTGGTAGCGTTCTTTTTGCGGGATCAGGCGCCGGAACTCCTGCGCCCATTCGTGCTCGGAGGCGCGGCCCGTGCGCGCTTGCCAGTCCTGCCGGTAGGCCCGCACGCGGTCCCAGTTGTTGTATCCGGCCACCATGCAGGCGCCCATCGAGGCCGGCACGGGGACCGGTTCGTTGCGGCGTACCAGCGCGCGCACGAGCGCCTCGAAGTCGGCCCGGTGATCGGTGATCAGGAGCGGGATGTGGCCGGCGGCGGTGGGATGGATGACGATGCGAAGGCGTGCCGGCTCCTCCAGCGTCAGCGCTTCGGCGCCGTCGGCGGGCAGGATGCCCCGGCGCGTGGCCTGCCGGTAGGCCTCCGTCTGGCTGATGCCCTCGCGGATGGGAAACCGCAACTGCACCAGCTTCTGCTGCAGGCAGGCAAAAGCCCCGATCTGGCGGGCGACGGTGGCGTAGCGTCGCCACTTCTCCACGAACGGCTCGTCCTCGACCGGAAAGACCAGGTTGGCGTGATCGAAAACGTTCTCGTTGTAGTCGAGCAGGGCTTCGAGGTCCGAAACGTCGGCGTCGAAATCGGCCAGCACTTCGATGCGAAACTCCTGGTCAGGCATAGGTCCCGTGCATCCATTTTTTGTGCCGTCGGTGGCGGCAGGCCCTTCGCTACCGGTCGAGCGAGACGTTCTGGAGGGCGCGTGGCGCGGCCGAGGCGAGCTGGTTTTCTTCGAGGAACTGGAAGCGTCCGTCGCGCACGACGACCGTCACCATCGTCTTGCCGATCACGTCGCCCTTCTCGTCGAAGGAGAAACTGCCGGTGATGCCGGTCCAGGTGTCGATGGAGCGGAGCGCCTCGGCCACGCGGTCGGGAGCGGGCGAGCCGGCGCGTTCCATGGCGGCAGCCAGCAGCTGGATGGCCTCGTAGCCGCGCGCGGCCCACGAGTCCGGCAGGACGCCGTAGGTAGCCTTGAAGCGGTCGTTGAAGTGTTGCACTTCGGGCCGGGGGTTGTCCGGGTGGAAGATCGAGGCGACGACCACACCCTCGGCGTCGGTGCCGG
>JBFGTT010000568.1:0-2923 GCA_041565995.1 Rhodothermales bacterium | reverse complement strand
CTGTTCCATCATCCGGGGGATGAACGGCAGCAGGGTGTTGAGCAGCCCGATGACGTTGATTTCGATGAGCCGGGCGTGGTAGGCGGCGTCGCCCGTGGCCAGCTCGTCCGGTTCGTCTATGCCGGAGTTGGCGATGACCAGATCGATCCCCCCGACTTCTTCGACGAACCGGAGGGCGTAGTCCTGCATGGCGGTCTGGGCGCGCACGTCGAGGGCGGCCAGGATCACGCGTGCGCCCTGCGCCCGGCACTGCGCGGCTACCTCCTGGAGCCGTTCCTGGCGGCGTCCGATCAGGCCGAGCGTGGTTTCCGGGCGGGCGTAATGCAGCGCCAGCGCCCTGCCGATGCCCGACGTGGTGCCCGTAATGACGATTTTCATGGTTGCATTTCCCTGGGGTCGCCGCCCGTCGGCGCGCAGGCGTCCCGGTCTCAGTGATGATGATGGGCGGCGCCGCTGCCCATGTGGACCAGGATGTCGGTAAGATCCTGGCGGTAGGCGGCGTCGGTCGTGTCTACGCGGGGCCAGGCGCCCCGGCGATCCGGCACGAAGCCCCCCGCTACGGCCCCCATCCCGACCACCTTGCCGGCGATGACCGGGCTGCCTTCCCAGCTCCATTCCGAGCGGCCGGGCGGCAGGTCGAAGGCTTTGCTGCCGCCCTCCTTGCCCAGCGGAAACATCACGTCCATGACCCACGGCGACACCTGGTAGAAGGGCCAGGGGCGACTGGCCGGGACGTAGCCCATCACCACCTTCAGGCTGACGCCGCGCAAGACCGTCGTGTCCGGGTTGGCCAGCATGCCGCTGATGACGAGCCGTTGGCCGCGCTTGAGCGGCATCCCGAACAAGAGCCGGGGGGCCGACGGCATGCCGGTCTCCTTCCCCGCCGCCATGACGCGCCGGGAAATCGGCACGAAGAGTTCGCGATGGCCCGGATCCCACATCCCGACGTGGTGGAGCCGGTCGGACGGGAGGGCCTGGCCGTCTGCGTCTTCCAGTTCGACGTGGTAGCGGTAGATGGAGCAGTTGATCGGCACGTCCACCCGGTACACCGGCGAGCGCACCATGCCTTCCCCCATTTCGCCGCGCGCCGGCACGTCGATGCGGGGCAGCTCGATCACCAGTTCGTGAGTGCGTTTGTCGAGGTGCGTCAAGGCGGGCGGCAGGTCGGCTACGTCGTCCGGCCCCTTCGAAGGCGCGGCGACCTGGATCAACAATAGCGTAAGGATGACAAAAGACATCAGCAGAATCCCCCTGGTGTATCGGTTGGAAGAATTTTCGGTGTATGTGGGAAAAAATCTCTGGATGCTGCCTGCGCGTCCAGGCTGCGGCACGCGTCGGCGTAGCGGGCCGGCTGCCGACGCCCCGGCCCCTGCTTCGACGCACGACGTAGACGCCCCCGGCGATCTTGCCGGGTCTCCAAATATGGAAAATATAAGACAGAACGACAAACGAGCGGCCTCGCAGCACGTGGCCGAAGGGCGTTACGGAGGGGTTCTGCTGAGCGTATGCGCCTGCCGCGTCGGCTCCGGGAGCTTGTAGCGCGGCGCGCAGAAGAGCGTCAGCGCCACGGCCTCCTCCAGCGTGATCCGATGCCCGACGCTGACGTAGACGGGCTGGACGCCCGCGCGCGTACGCAGCGCCACGCCGACGACCTCGCCCCGGTGCACGAGCGGCGCGCGGCTGCCTTTCTCGGCCTCCAGGTTTTCGAAGGTGCCCGTCAGGAGGCTCTTGGCCACGCCGAGGGCCGGCACGTCGAGCAGCACGCCGAGGTGGCAGGCCAGCCCGAAGCGACGCGGGTGCGCGCGGCCCTGGCCGTCGGTCATCAGCACGTCGGGGCGCACGCCGAGGCGTTCGAGCGCCGGCAGGATGACGGGCACCTCGCGGAAGGAGAGCAGCCCCGGCACGTACGGAAACGGCACCGCCGCCGCATGGACGGCCCGGTCGACGACCTCCAGGCCGGGCAACGCCAGCACGACCACCGCCGCCTGCGCCCGAGTCCCCCGGATGCTCACGTCGATGCCGGCGACGGTCTCGACGGGCTGCCGCAGCCGCTCCTGACGCACCTGCGCCGCCAGCCGCCGCTGGATGGCAACGGCCTCCCGCGCAGAAACGTCCCACGGGTGGGCGTGGTGCAGGGCGAAACGCATGGAAACTTGCTCGGAGGATCCGTATTTGATGCACGCACGCCGCGCAAGATAGACGACGCACGATCTGGTTTTGCAGAAGAACGCTGCGTGCAACGTGAAACGTAAAACGTAAGGGTGCCAGCCGCAACGGTTTCTACCAGCACCCTCACATTTTACCAACCCGCCTCGCATGAAACACACGCTGATTGCCGTCTTCCTCGCCGCGACGCTGCTGCCCGGTTCGATCCGTGCCCAGGAAGCCCCCGAACGCGCGCCCCGGTCGCCGGGCAAGGCGGCGTTGCTGAGCCTGCTCCTGCCGGGGCTGGGCCATCGCTACGCGCACGACGGAAGCTGGCGCGGCGCCGCCTCGCTCTTCGCCCTGGCCGACGCCGGCTTCTGGCTGGGCCTGGCCGGCGCCCAGTGGCAACACGACCAGGTGGTGCAGAGCTACCGGACGCTGGCCGCTGCCGGCGCCGGCGCCCAACTCGACGGCAAAGACCGCCGCTTCTTCCTCAACCTGGCCGCCTTCCCCTCCTCCGACGCCTTCCGCGAGGCCCAACTGCGCAACCGCGCCTGGGATCAGATCGACTACGTCAACGACCCGGCCTTCCAGTGGCATTGGGCCTCGGAGACCGACTTCCGCACCTACCGCCGCCTGCGCGACGACGCCGACGCCTGGAGCCGCCGCCGCACGCTCTTCATCTCGACGCTCGTCGCCAACCGCCTGCTGGCCGCGCTGACGGCCCTGCGCGCCGCCAACCGCGCCAACCAGGACGCCGCCGCCGACCTCGCGCTCT
>JBFGTT010000567.1:0-2928 GCA_041565995.1 Rhodothermales bacterium | reverse complement strand
GACGGCTACTTCCGCCTCGACCGCCTGCCCCCCGGCGCCTACGAGATCGTCGCCTCTATGCTCGGCTACACCCTCGCCTCCCGCCGCGTCACCCTGCCCGACGACGCCGCGACGCCGCTCGACTTCCGGCTCGGAACGACGGTGCTGGAGATGGACGAGGTCGTCGTGGCCTCCACCCGCTCGGACGAGTGGTACCGGCACCTCGAACGGTTCGCGCCGCTGCTGCTGGGCCACACCGCCAACGCCGCCCGGTGCGACATCACCAACCCGGAGGTGCTGCGGTTCAGCCTCGACGAAGCCGCCGGACGCTTCCAGGCCAGCGCCCGCGAAGCACTGATCGTCGAGAACCGGGCGCTGGGCTACCGGGTGTTTTTTTACATGAAGGACTTCGAGGCCGCCGGGGGCGTGGTGCGCTACCTGGGCAAGATGCGCTTCGAAGCCCTGCCGCCGCGCAATCGGCGCGAGGAGCGGCGCTGGCAGCGGCGGCGGCGCGCGGCCTACGAAGGCTCGCCCCGGCACTTCTTCGCCACGCTCTACCACGCCCAAACCAACGACGACCTGCGCCGCGCCGGCTTCAAGGTCGGGCTGGTGCCGCACTTCGAGTTCGATCCGCTGCACACCGTCTCGGCAGCGCCCGAGGCCGTCCTGCTCCCCGAAGCCGAGCCGCACCGCCGCCTGCTCGCCTTCGAACGGCACCTGCTGGTCCTCTACCAGCGCGACCAGCCGCCCTCGTCCTCCGGCGTCCCCGGCAGCGGCCCGCCCACGCCCGCCGACGAATACACCTCGTGGATCACGCTCAACGACGGCCCCACCGCCATCGACGCCGCCGGGCACCTTTTCGACCCGTACGCCGTTACCATGTACGGCCTCTGGAGCCGCGAACGCCTCGCCGACGCGCTGCCCCGCGACTACCTCCCCGAACAGTGAGACGGCGTGGACGAGAGGACGTGTGGACGAGAAAGCGATCCGTCGGCTCTTCGGCGCCCCAACCCAAAAATCGTCCATACTACCCCCATTCGTCCATACGTACCAAACCTCCCCCTAAACGTACCAACTCATGGAAACGACGGCCTCCGAGACGTTCGAAGACCTCGCCCTCGAAACGACGGGCCTGCGTCCCACCTACCGCTTCGACCTGCGCACCACGCCGCCCGACGTGTTCGTCGATCATTCCGGGACCGACTGGCCCAGCCTCTCGTGGAAGGACGTGGGGCGGCCCTACCTGGTCGAGAACTACTCCCGGAAACGGAAGGCGTGGGAGGCCGAACACGAGCAGGAGATGCCCGTCGAGGTCCAGTGGGAGCACTTCAACCGGCACTTCCACGCGCTCTTCGTCAAAGAGCCGGACCACGCCGCCGCCCCCCTGCGCCGCCGCCTGACCGACCACCTCAAGGCGATGGACGTCGCCGGGGCGCGCGAGGTGCTCGAAGAACTGGTGCAGCTTAAGATCTGGAACAACGTCCACCGCGTGCAGGACGCCGTGTGGGACCCGCGCGGCAAGCGGGCACTCTTCGAGGGCCTCGACGTCCAACGCCCCCGGATCCTCTTCCTCGGCGCCGCCGACGGCTACGAGGCCATGCAACTGCTGGCGACGTACCCCGGCGGCCACGCCGTGCTGATCGATTACGACGCCTTTTGCGAGACCGACCGCTTCGGCAAATTCCCCGAAGCCTACCCGTTCCTGGGCCAGGACGCGGCCACCGGCGGCTGGAAGGTCTACCGCCGCGAAGACTTCGACATCGACTTCGTCGTCGAGGACATCCGCGATTTGAAGTACGGCAAGGAGTTCGACGTGGTGCTCAGCGTGGGCCTTATCGAGCACTTTCCGGACGCCTACAAGCCGCTCGTGTTCGACTTCCACCGGCGCTTCCTCAAGCCCGGCGGCTACGCCGTGATGACCACGCCGCGCCGGCAACTCCGCTCGAAGGCGTTTTACGTGGCGATGGGCAGCCTGATGAACTACGGCTACCGCGAGTTGATGGACACGCGCCAGTTGGGCCTCTACGCCTACGAAAACGGCTTCGACATCCTCCGCGCCGGCCACATCAAGGCCCACAACGGGCTGGTGGCGAAAGCGCGGTGACGAAAAGACGAGAGGACGTGTGGACGAAAGGACGTGTGGACGAAGCCTCTGCCTGTCCCTTCAAAACACCCAGAAGGCGTTTTCGAAGTGCTCGATCTCCGGTTCGCAGCCACGCTGGAGGACGATGCTGATCACGTCGAAGCGGCAGGGGGCGCCTTCGAGTTTGTGTTCGTAGAGGTAGGCGCGTGCGGCGCGGATCAGGTGGCGCTTCTTCTCGTCGGTGACGGCCTCTTCGGGGCGTCCGTAGCCCAGCCCCGAGCGCGTCTTGACCTCGGCAAAGACCAGCTCGCCGCCGGCCTCGTAGCGCTCGGCAGGCTGGAAGCAGACCAGGTCCACCTCGGCGCGTTCGAAGCGGTAGTTGCGTTCGAGGATAGTGTAGCCCCGTCGTTCCAGGTAGGCGGCGGCGAGTTGCTCGCCCCGGTCGCCGATGCGTTTGGTGGACATCGTTAGCGTGTGCCCGTTCGCAGATCCGCGCGCGATCTTCGACCCTCCCCATCATCCCTCCTTCGACGGCCCTCCCTGCATCGACTCGGCCAGGGCGATGAACTGCTTGATCATCGGCACGTTGCGCTTTTGCACGAAGGGCAGGAGCGACTGGAAAAAGCCGTCGAAGACCTCCATCAACTCCATCAGGTTTTCGATGCGCTCGCAGAACTGCTGTTCGTGCGGGCCGAGGGCGCTGCAATCCTGCGTGTTGTGCCGGCCGGCCAGCAGGTCCCGACATTCCTGCAACTGCTGCATCACCGGCGCGATCTCCCGGCGTTCCCGCTCCCGGACGATCTGCGCCGTGATGTGCCAGACGTCCTTTTCGGCCACGTAGAAGTCTTTGCGCGAGCCGGGCTGGT
>JBFGTT010000566.1:0-2934 GCA_041565995.1 Rhodothermales bacterium | reverse complement strand
GAGACGGAGGCGGCGCTGCGCAGCGTCGGCGTCGACCTGCCGTCGGTGCGGGCGCACGTGGAACACCTGTCCGGCGGGCAGCGCCAGGCCATCGAACTGGCCCGCTTCGTGCACTGGGGCGGCCGCCTGGTGATCCTCGACGAGCCGTTCGCGGCCCTCGGCGTCGAGCAGACGCGGCGCGGGCTGCACCTGATCAACCGCGTCAAGGCGCAGGGCATCGCCCTGATCGTCATCACGCACAACATGCTGCACGCCTTCCAGGTGGCCGACCGCATGGTGGTGCTGCGCCAGGGCCGCGTCGTCGGCCAGCGCCGCGCCGCCGACACCGACGCCGCCGAGGTCGTCGCCCTCATCACCGGCGACGCGGCGGCCCCGTGACCCGCTGTTTCACCCAGACGATTTTTTCAACCGGACCGAAGCACACACGATGCCGCACACTTTCTGGAGAGGACTGGCCGTGGCCGTCGTGGCGACGCTGCTGGCCATGGCGGCGGGCTGCGCCGAGGGCGACGCCGGCAAAGGCACCATCTTCTACCTGGCCCCCGGCCTGCTCGACGAGTTCCAGACGGAATCCGTCAGCGCCATCGAATCGACCTTCGGCGCCATGGGCTACCGGGTCCGGACGCTCGACGGGCAAAACCGCTCGGACGTGCAACTCAACCAGCTCGACGACGCCCTGCTGCTCGGCCCCAGGGCCATCATCCTGGCCGCCGTCGACTTCGACTCGGTGGTGCCCGGCATCGAAAAGGTGCGCGCCGCCGGCATCCCCGTCCTGGCCTTCGACCGCCAGATCACCAGCACCACGCTCGACCTCACCTCCGTGGCCGGCACCGTCGAGATCGGACGCACGGCCGCCGCCGAAATCGCGCGGCTGCTGGCCGAGCGCCACGGCACCGCAGAGGGCCGCGTCCTGCAAATCATGGGCGATCCGGGCGACAACTACACGCTCGACATCCGGCAGGGCTTCGACGAGTCCATCGGCGCGCACCCCGGCGTGCGGGTCGTCACGAAGGCGGCCATGCAGTGGGAAGCTACCAACGCCGGCGACATCGCCGAGGACCAGCTGCTCGTCGAACCCGACCTCGACCTGATCTTCGTGCACGCGGCGCACCTGGCCGTGCCCGTGGTGGCGGCCCTCGAAGCGGCGGGCAAGCAGCCGGGCGAGGTGATGCTCGTCAGCTCCAACGGCGCCCCCGTGGGCCTGGCTCTCATCCGGCAGGGCTGGGAACAGGTCGAAGTCGAGCAGCCGCTCTACGCGCAGGTCTACGGCATGGCGATGTTCATCGACAAGATCATCGCCGGCGAGGCGCTCGCGCCCGGCACCTACGACGTGCTGGGCCACCGCGCCGAACTGACGCGCCAACCCTGGGGCATGACGCTCAAGATCCCCGGCACCGCCATCCGCGCCGACAACGTGGACGACACGCAGTTCTGGGGCAACCTGACGCCGCCCACCGGCCCGGTGCAGCCCGTCGAGTAGCGGGTGTCTCACCAAATCCGGTTGATTTGTTATCCTATGGACGTGTGAAACCCGGATCCCCGGATCGAGTCCTCCGGATCAAGTCCGGGGCCGGCTTGGCAGGCTGGGTGGACGTGTAGACGACGTTGCCGAGCCGTAGCCTTTCCCTCGTCCATACGTCCATACGCCCGTACGTCCACACCTCCCTGCGAGCCACCGGATGAGCCGCGCTCCAAACCCCGCCGCGCCGCCTGACGCCTCACCCGACCTGCGCCGGCGCCGGGCCGTGGCGTTCGTCCTCGACCACCTCGTCTGGTTCATCCTGCTGGCGGTGCTGGCGGTCTTCTCGGTGAGCATCGACCGGTTCTTCCAGGTCGGCATCTTCGTCAACATCGCGCGGCAGGCGACGTTCGTCGGGATCATCTCGGTGGGGCTGTCGCTGGCCATCATCGCCGGCCACATGGACCTCTCGGTCGAGTCGGTGATGGCCTTCTCGGCGATGCTGGCGGCCTACCTCGTCGGCGCCAACGGCGCAGGGCTGGGCCTCGACCTGCCGGTGGCGGCCACGCTGCTGCTCTCGCTGGGCTTCGGGGCGCTCGTGGGACTGCTCAACGGCGTGCTGGTGGTGCGCTTCCGCATCAACGCCTTCATCGTCACGCTGGCGACGTACATCGGCGCGCGGGGCCTGGGGCTGGTGCTGACCGGCGGGCGCTCGATCTTCGGGCTGCCGGACGGCTTCCGCAGCATCGCCAACACGAACGTGCTGGGCCTGCCGGTCCTGGTGCTGCTGCTGCTGGCCACCTACCTGGTCTTCCACGTCGTGCTGACACGCCTGCGCTTCGGACGCTACGTCTACATGATCGGCGGCAACGCCACGGCGCCCTTCCGGGCCGGCATCCCGGTCGCCCGGCTGCTCGTGGGCGTGTTCGTGCTTTCGGGCGCGCTGGCGGCCTTCGCCGGATGGCTGCTGGCGGCGCGCACCAACGGCGCCACGGCCAACCTGGGCACGGGCATGCTCTTCGAAGCGTTTGCGGCGGTGGTCATCGGCGGCGTCAGCCTCACCGGCGGCGTCGGACGCCTCAGCGGCGTCTTCGCCGGCGTGCTGCTGCTGAGCGCCATCGACACGGCCATCAACGTGATGGGGCTGCCGCCGCACTACATGCAGGTCATCCGCGCCGGCCTGGTGCTGCTGGCCGTGCTGCTCGACTCGGCCAAGACCACCCTCCACCGGCGCTTCCTCTGAGGACGAACGACGAGGGACGCACGCCGAACGCCTCCGCGCAGGATCCCCGCTTCCGAGAAGGCAGGCGCCCTCCTGGGTCGGGTTTTGATGGGGGTGGGCGGTTGGGCGTATGGACGAGGGTTATATCAACGCTCTGAAAAAGCTGTGCAAGCTTGTCCGCGTGTCATCCCGACCGAACGTGAGGCATCCCCGTCGGTAAAACCAGGCTTACATGGAATCGCTGGGGATCCCT
>JBFGTT010000565.1:0-2935 GCA_041565995.1 Rhodothermales bacterium | reverse complement strand
TCTTCGACGGCGACGACGGCGCCCGTCGAGTCGACGTTTTCGGGCGCGCGGGAGAGGCTACGGCGGCGGTAGCCGTCCTTGAACGTGAAGCCCCAGGTGCGGTAGACGGCCACGAGCGAGCGGCGCGGGTCGGGCACCAGCCCGTCGATCCAGAGCCGCCCGAAGCGGTAGTCGATGCGGTAGCGCGTCGTGTCGAGGCGGGTGCCGTCGAGGTAGATTTTCTCGGTGCGGGGCAGGACGAAGGGGCGGAGGACGTAGGGCTGCGGCGCGAGCAGGTCGAGCGTGTCGCGGAAGGCGCCGAGGTCTTCGGCGGGCACGCCGGCGTCCTGCCCTGCCGCCGGACGGGCGGGCCACAGCAATCCGATCAACAACAGCGCTCCGACGATCCGCACGAGCATGAGGGCGCGGCACGAGGCCGCTGGCAGCCAGGGAAGCCTTCAGCGAAAGGTACGCAGTAGCAAGATCGGATGGATGCGCGGCGGGTTGAAGGGCGGGAGGAGGCAGCGGAGGAGCACCGAGCAACGTACCGGGCTGCCGGGCGGGGGTTTCGGGTGACGATGGACGAACGACGACGGACGAACGATTAGGCGCGCAAGGGATCTTCCGTCGTCCGTCCTCCAGAGAGCCTCTCGCTCGCAGGATACTGCTCGGTTAAAGTAATGCTGCAGGCAGGTCAAGTAACACGTTAAGCTGATCGACCAACCCGCCGATTGCCGTGCCGAACGAGCTTTCTGTGATGGCATTGTGTTAAAAGATGTTACAACCTATAATTCACTTGACCTTGACAAAAGCAGCCCGGTTTTGCTAAATCTTACGCCGGGTGAAACGCCCGCCTAACCTACGCGGAGCGGAGTTGAGGGGTGTGCGGTGTTCATGGGGTACGCCGCACATCCCTCAACGGAGGCTTCCGGCTACCCTGCGCCGAACCGGACGCAGGGTTTTTTATCCGACTTCATCACGCAGCCCCCTTCGTCATGTCGAACGTGCACGATACGGATTTCGAGGGCGGCCCCCTCTTCGACCTGCTCGAACGCGGCCCGGAGCGGCTGGCCCGGATCCTCGCCATCGCCGCCGGTATGTTGATGCTTTTCAGCGTCTTTTTGTAGACCGCGCCGCCGGTCTACAACGGCGCCCGAAGCAGGCGCGTGGGCGTCAGGAGGTACGCGGCGTCGCCGAAACGGAGGGCATCGACGAGCGGCTCGCCCAGGTCTACGTCGAGCGTGCGGAGTAGTCGCCCGCGCGTTTCGTAGACGAGGATGCGGCGGGGCAAGACGATCCAGAGATGCCCGCCGGCCACGTTGAGCGCCCGTACGTCGGCGGCCCGGCCCGGCGCCAGCGTGCGGACGTAGCCGCCGAAGAGGTCGTAGACGAGCACGGCGGCCTGCCCGCGATCCGCCACGAAGAGCGTCTGCGCGTCGGCGGCCAGGGCGACGGGGTCGACCAGCGCGCCCTCGCCCGCGTCGAAGCCGCCGACGGCGCGCTCGAAGCGGCGGCTGGCGTCCCACTTCAACACGATCTTCTGGGCCGCATCGACGGCGAAGGTCTCGTTGGCGCTGCTGGTGGCGACGGCTACGGGGCGTCCGTCGGCCTCCGCCACGCTCCCCTGCTGGCCGATGTGGGCGGTGCGGGTCGCTGCGCCGGGCGTGAAGCGGTCGATGCGGGCCACGGGGAGCGATTCGAGGGGCAGGAAGGTGCGCGAGAAGCGCTGGAGGCGGCTATTGCCGGCGTCGGCCACCACCAGGACGAGGCCGTTGGTCGGGTCGACGTCCGTCGGCTGGTCGAACTCGCCTTCGCCCGAACCCGGCCCGCCGACGACGGCCAGGGTCCTGCCGCCGGCGTCGAGTTGCAGCACGGCGTCCTGTCCGGCGTCCACCACGTAGAGCCGCCCGGCGGGATCGACGGCGAGCGCCCGCGCTTCCCGGAAGCGCGCCAGCTCCGTCGCCTGCGCGACGACGGTGTCGGCGGGCTGCGCGGCGGCGGCGTACGCCGCCATCGAGAGCAGCAAGAGCGATAGCACGGTCGGGCGCATGCGGCGTTCGGTGGGCCGGTTCTCCTTCATCCGGCGTTGAGACGCGCCGCCGGCCCGGCAGGTTGCCGGTCTGTCTCAGCCGTGCAGCCGCGCCAGTCCTTTCTGTCCGATGTCGCGGCGGTACTGCGCGCCTTCGAAGCCGATGGCGGCTACGGCGCGGTAGGCGCGGCGGAGGGCTTCGGCGAGGCCGGTGCCGGTGGCGGTGACGCCCAGGACGCGCCCGCCTGCCGTCACCACGCGCCCGGCGTCGTCGCGGCGGGTGCCGGCGTGGAAGACGACGACGCCGTCCATCGCCCCCGCCGTGTCCAGTCCGTCCATCGGAAAGCCCTTCTCGTAGGCGCCTGGATAGCCGCCCGAGGCCATCACGACGCAGGCCGCCGCGCCCGCCTGCTGTGTCAGCGTCACCTCGCCGAGGCGTCGGTCGGCCATTTTTTCGAAGACCTCCACCAGGTCCGTCTCCAGCAGCGGCAGCACGACCTGCGCTTCGGGATCGCCCAGGCGGCAGTTAAACTCGACCACCTTCGGCCCTTCCGGCGTGATCATCAGCCCGGCGTAGAGCACGCCCCGGTACGGGCATCCCTCGGCGGCCATGCCCGCCAGCGTCGGCTCGATGATCTCGCGGCGTACGCGCGCCAGCAGCGTCGGTCCGGCCACGGGCGCGGGGGCGTAGGCGCCCATACCGCCGGTGTTCGGCCCCGTGTCGCCCTCGCCGATGCGTTTGTGATCCTGGGCCGTCGCCAGCAGCCGGTAGTCGCGGCCGTCGGTCAGGGCGAAGACGCTGGCCTCCTCGCCCTCCATGAACGCCTCGACGACCACCTCATCGCCCGCTGCTCCGAAGGCGCGCTGCCGCATGAGGCGGTCGAGGGCGGTGCGGGCTTCGTCGAGGGTAAGGCAGACGAGGGCGCC
>JBFGTT010000564.1:0-2939 GCA_041565995.1 Rhodothermales bacterium | reverse complement strand
TGGCGATCTGCACCGAATGGCACGAGTTCCGCCGGCCCAACTTCGACAAGATGCGCGCGCTGCTCCGGCAGCCGGTCATCTTCGACGGGCGCAACCTCTACAACGCCCGCCGCATGGCCGAAGCCGGCTTCGAGTACTACAGCATCGGCAGGCCCTACGTCGCCCCGCACGCCGAGGGCGCGGCGACGGTGCCGGCGCAGGCCGACGGGCAGCCCGATACCCGCTGACGTGGCACCGGGGGAGCAGGGGCGATGGGGAGTCTTGACGCACAGGCCTGGCTGACGCTGGTGGTGATCGCGGGGATCGCCGTGGCCCTGCTGCGCGACGCGGCCCGGCCCGACCTGGTCTTCCTCGGCGGCCTCGGCGTGCTGCTGCTGGCCGGCGTCGTCTCGCCCGAAGCAGCCTTCGCCGGCTTCGCCAACCCCGCCGTGCTGACCGTCGGCGCGCTCTTCGTGGTGGCCGCCGGCGTGCAACACACCGACGCGCTCGGCTTCCTCGACCGCGTCTTCTTCGCGCCCTCGGCGCACCCGCGCTGGGCCGTGCCGCGCCTGATGCTGCCCACGGCCCTGCTCTCGGCCTTTCTCAACAACACGCCCATCGTGGCGATGCTCACCCCGCGCGTGCAGGCGTGGGCGCGTCGCGTCGGGCTGCCGGCCTCTCGCCTGCTGATCCCGCTCTCCTACGCCTCCATCGTCGGCGGCATGGTGACGCTCATCGGCACCTCCACGAACATCATCGTCTCCGGGCTGCTGGCCGAGGCGGGCCACGCACCCCTGGGTTTTTTCGACCTGACGTGGGTGGGGCTGCCCGCCGTGCTGGCCGTCGTCGGGTACTTCGCGCTCGTGGGCTACCGGCTCTTGCCCGAACGGGACCGGCCCGAAGAGGTGCTCGAAGAAGGGCTGAAGGAGTTTCTCTTCGAAGTGCGGGTGGGTGCGCGCGCGCCCTTCGCCGGGCAGACCATCGAGGCGGCGGGGCTGCGCGCCCTCGGCGATGCCTACCTCGTGCACGTGCGCCGCGCCGGGCGCCTGGTGCCCGCCGCGCCCGAAGAGGTGCTCGAAGCAGGCGACGTGCTCACCTTCACCGGGAACGTGGACCTGCTCGACCGGTTGTTGCAGCGCCCCGGCCTGGAGCCGGCCCTGCCCGCCGTCGAAGAGAACGCCTTCGAGACGCTGCCGCTCTACGAAGCCGTCGTCGCCGACTCGTCGGGCCTGGTGGGCAAGACGCTGCGCCAGACGCAGTTTCGCGAGCACTTCGGCGGCGTGGTGCTGGCCATCCAGCGCCGCCACCAGCGCGTCAGCGGCCCGCTCGGACGCATCCCCATCGAGGCCGGCGACCTGCTGCTGGTGGAGGCCCGCAACGGCTTCGACCGGCGCTGGAACGCCCAGCGCGACGAGTTCTACCTGGTGGCGCCGCGCCGCCCGATGCAGGCGCGTCCGCAGCCCCGCAAGGCGCCCGTGGCCCTGCTCATCCTCGCGGCGATGATCGCGCTGATTGCCACCGGGCTGACGCCGCTCGTGACCGCCGCCTTCGCCGCCGCGCTGGCGATGATCCTGGCGCGCTGCCTCAACGGCGCGCAGGCCCGCGACGCGCTCAACCTCCAGGTGCTCGTCATCATCGCCGCCGCGCTCGGCCTCGGACGGGCAGTGGTGCAGACGGGCCTCTCCGAGGCGCTCGTCCACGGGCTGCTGGCGGCCACGGCGGGCGCCGGCGTCGTCGTGACGCTGGTGGCGCTCTACCTGACGACCAACGTGCTGACGGAGCTGATCACGCACAAGGCGGCGGCGGTGCTGATGCTGCCGGCGGCCCTCGCCGTGGCACTCGAGCTGGGCATCCCGCCCCGCGCCGCCGCCCTCGTGGTGACCGTCGCGGCGGCGGCCAGCTTCATGACCCCCATCGGCTACCAGACCAACCTGATGGTCATGGCCGCCGGCGGCTATCGCTTCCGCGACTACCTCAAGGCCGGCACCCCCGTGAGCCTGCTGGTGATGACCGTCGCCGTCACGATGATTTATCTGGTCTGGATACGCTAACTTATGAGAAAGGGGAAATAGGACATGGAAAAGGGTGGGCGGGCGCTACGCCTGAGCGATGCTCGCTTTGCCTTCCTCCATTCTAGTGCCGACTTCTCGTTTTCCCGCACGACGCGATCAACCAACGCCATGCCCCACACGAAACACGGCGCCAGCGCGCACCTGAACTGGTTGGAAGGCGAGGCCATCTACGTCATCCGCGAGGTGGCGGCGCAGTTCGAACGGCCCGTGCTGCTGTTCTCCGGCGGCAAGGACTCGATCTGCATGGCGCGCCTGGCCGAGAAAGCCTTCCTGCCCGGCAAGATCCCCTTCCCCTTTCTGCACGTGGACACCGGCCACAACTTCCCCGAAACGCTGGCCTTCCGCGACCGCCTCGTCGCGCGGCTCGGCGTGCGCCTGATCGTGCGCACCGTCCAGGACTCCATCGACCGGGGGCGCGCCGTCGAAGAGCAGGGGCCTAACCCCAGCCGCAACGTCTTGCAGATCGTCACGCTGCTCGACGCCCTCAAGGAATTCAAGGCGGACGCCGCCCTCGGCGGCGCACGGCGCGACGAAGAGAAGGCCCGCGCCAAAGAGCGCTTCTTCTCCCACCGCGACCTCTTCGGCCAGTGGGATCCCAGAAACCAGCGCCCGGAGTTGTGGAACCTCTACAACGGGCGCAAACACGCCGGCGAGCACTTCCGCGTCTTCCCGCTGAGCAACTGGACCGAGATGGACGTCTGGCAGTACATCATGCAGGAAGGCGTCGAGATCCCCGACCTCTACTTCGCCCACCGCCGCGTGGTCGTCGAGCGCGACGGCGTGCTGCTGGCCCGCTCGCCCTACCTCACGCTGCTCGAAGGCGAACGCTACGAGGAGCGCCTGATCCGCTTCCGCACCATCGGCGACATGACCTGCACCGGCGCCGTC
>JBFGTT010000563.1:0-2948 GCA_041565995.1 Rhodothermales bacterium | reverse complement strand
TCGAAGGGCATGTACGCGCAAAAATACGAAACCTGGAACCCGCACAAGCTCGCCGAGCGTTCCGAGCGTCAACGGCTGGTCCACGAAGCCATCGACCAACTGCCACCCGACTACCGCCTCGTCGTCATCCTGCGCGACATCGAGCAGCTCTCGACCGCCGAGGCCGCCCGCGTGCTCGAAATCAGCGAAGGGGCGCTCCGCGTACGGCTGCACCGGGCACGCCAGGCCTTGCGAACCCTGCTCGAAAAGCACTTCGGTACGAATCCTTGATCACGGCCCTTCGAAAATTGCGAAACTGGCTGGGGCGCCCGCTCCGTTGCGAGGAAGTCAATCATTTCATCGTCGAATACCTCGACGGCACCCTGGCGCCCCGCCCGCGCGCCCTCTTCGACGCCCACGTGGCCGCCTGCCCCAATTGCAGCCCGTTCCTGGAGCAGTACCGGCAAACCATCGCGCTGGTCCGAGAAGCCGGCGCAGACGTGCCCGAACCGCCGGAAGAACTCGTCGAGGCCACGATGAACTTCCTGCGCCAGCACGCCGACGCGTTCTAGGCAGCTTGCAGCCGACCATGGACGACCGACGAACGACGACCGGGTAGGGATCAAAGCGATCATCCATCGTCTGCCGTCGGCGTATTTTCGTAGAAATGACGCCCGGTGCCGCTGCTCCACCACGGCGACGGCGAACCCGCCGCCGCTTCGGTCGTTTGGATAGCTGCTGAACGCACCTGCGCCACGCTTTCCGGGTTCGCCGCGCGGGAAGCGTTTTTGTTTGAGCCTTCCGAGCCGCCTGCGCCTGCCCATGCCCGAGACCCCCCCGGCCCCGTCTACGCCGTCGCCCGGCGACGCGGCGGCAGGTCGCGCGCTGGTGATCATCCCCACCTACAACGAGGCGCAGAATATCGAGACGGTGCTCGAAATGGTCATGCAACAGCCGGGCCGGCTCGACGCACTCGTCATCGACGACGGCTCGCCCGACGGCACCGCCGGCCTCGTGCGCGCCCTCCAGCAACGCTTCCCCGGACGCCTCCACCTGCTCGAACGCCCCGGCAAGCTGGGCCTCGGCACGGCCTACCTGGCCGGCTTCGGCTTCGCCCTCGAACGCCCCTACACGTGCATCTGCGAGATGGACGCCGACCTCTCGCACAACCCCGACGACCTGCCCCGCCTCGTCGCGCCCGTCCTGCAGGGCGAGGCCGACCTGGCCATCGGCTCGCGCTACGCCGAGGGGGTACGCGTCATCAACTGGCCGCTCTCGCGCCTGATCCTCTCCTACGGCGCCGGCATCTACACCCGGATGATCACCCGGCTGCCGGTGATGGACGTGACCGCCGGCTTCAAGTGCTACCACCGCCGCGTGCTCGAAGCGCTCGACCTCGACCGCGTCAAATCCAACGGCTACTCGTTCCAGGTGGAAATGAAATACCGCACCTGGCGCAAGGGCTTCCGCCTCCTCGAAGTGCCCATCATCTTCACCGAACGCACCGAGGGCCAGTCCAAGATGAGCCGCGCCATCGTCCGCGAAGCCGCCTGGAAGGTCTGGGAACTGCGCCTGCGCGATCTCTTCCGAAAACTCTAGCGGTTGCGCGTCCAGGCGTGCAGCGGGGGGACGTTGGAGAACGGAACAGGCGAGCGCGCAGCGTTCCGCGGCGTCGTGATTGCGCGATTCTCCACATACCACGCTTGGATTTTCGCCCTCCGATTTTCGATTTTGCCTTCCCCACCGGAAGCTACCAGCCGTCAGCTTAAAGACGCCTTAGCTGCGAGCCGATCGCCGCATGCCGACCGCCGCTAGCTCATCCATCCGCACTCCCCAATCCGAAATCCGCAATCCGCAATGAAATACGCCCACCTGACCCCGCCGACGGAAGGCGAAAAGATCGCCATGGCCAGCGGCAAGCTGCGCGTGCCGGCGCATCCCATCCTGCCTTTCATCGAAGGCGACGGCACCGGGCCGGACATCTGGCGCGCCGCACAGCACGTCTTCGACGGCGCCGTCGAGAAAGCCTACGGCGGCAGCCGCAAGATCGTCTGGTTCGAAGTCTTTGCCGGCCAGAAAGCCTACGACCGCTTCGGCACCTGGCTGCCCGACGACACGCTGGCGGCCATCGAGGACTACCTCGTGGCCATCAAGGGGCCGCTCACGACGCCCGTCGGCGGCGGCATCCGGAGCCTCAACGTGGCCCTGCGGCAGCAACTCGACCTCTACGCCTGCGTCCGCCCCGTGCGCTACTTCGAGGGCGTGCCCTCGCCCGTCAAGACGCCGGAGAAGGTCAACATGATCATCTTCCGCGAGAACACCGAAGACATCTACGCGGGCATCGAGTTTAGAGACGGCGCCGAGGAAACCGAGCGCTTCAAGCAACTCTTCCGCGAGGCCTTCCCGGAGCGCTTCGAGAAGATCCGCTTCCCGGCGACGAGCGGCATCGGCATCAAGCCCGTCTCGCAGGAGGGCACCACGCGCCTAGTGCGCGCCGCCATCGACCACGCCATCGCGCAGCGGGCCGGCAGCGTGACGCTCGTGCACAAGGGCAACATCATGAAGTTCACCGAGGGCGCCTTCCGCGACTGGGGCTACCAGACGGCCAGGGAACACTACGGCGCCCAGGATCTCGACGGCGGCCCCTGGCAGGTCATCACCCTGGACGACGGACATCGCATCGTCGTCAAAGACGTCATCGCCGACGCCTTCCTCCAGCAGATCCTCACCCGCCCCGCCGAATACGAGGTCATCGCCACGATGAACCTCAACGGCGACTACGTCTCCGACGCGCTGGCGGCACAGGTGGGCGGCATCGGCATCGCCCCGGGCGCCAACATCAACTACGACAGCGGCCTGGCCATCTTCGAGGCCACGCACGGAACGGCGCCCAAGTACGCCGGGCAGGACAAGGTCAACCCCTCCTCGGTCATCCTCTCCGGCGAGATGATGTTTCGCTACCTGGGCTG
>JBFGTT010000562.1:0-2953 GCA_041565995.1 Rhodothermales bacterium | reverse complement strand
TAGGCTTCGTAGACGATGCGGAAGCGGCGGTAGGCCATCCCGTAATCCTGCGCGTCGAAGGCATCGAGGGCCTGTCTGAAGATCGCCTCGGCCTCGTCGATGCGGGGCACCTGGTCGCCGTCTTGCTGCGCCGTAGCGGGCTGCGCCGCGCCCCCGAGCACCACCAGCAGGAAGACGAGGCAAAGCCAGGGACGAAGGGTCCCCGGTGTGGACGAAAAAGAAGCATCGTCTGCCGGTCGGTAACGAGCCGCGCTCACAAGGATGCCGGTCATTCCCATTCGATGGTAGCCGGGGGTTTCGAACTGATGTCGTAGGCGACGCGGTTGATGCCCCGGATTTCGTTGACGATCCGGTTGGCGACGTGGGCCAGGAAGTCGTGGGGGAGCCTGGCCCAGTCCGCCGTCATGCCATCGACGCTGGTAACGGCGCGCAGGGCGCAAACGTTCTCGTAGGTCCGCTCGTCGCCCATCACGCCAACCGATTGCACCGGCAGCAGCACGGCGAAGGCCTGCCACACCTGGTCGTAGAGGCCGTAGCGCTGCAACTCGCTCGTGAAGATGGCGTCGGCTTCGCGCAGCACGTCGAGGTCTTCGCGGCGCACCGGGCCGAGCATCCGCACAGCCAGGCCGGGGCCGGGGAACGGATGCCGCCCCACGATGGACTTCGGCACGCCCAGCAGGCGCCCGATCTCGCGCACCTCGTCCTTGAACAACTCGCGGAAGGGTTCGAGGATTTCGAAGTCCATCTCGTCGGGCAGCCCGCCCACGTTGTGGTGCGTCTTGATCGTAGCGCTGGGACCTTTGAACGAGACGCTCTCGATGACGTCGGGGTAGAGCGTGCCCTGCGCCAGAAACCGGGGGCGGCGTCCGAGGGCTTCGACGATCTGGTCGGTGGCCTGCTCGAAGACCTCGATGAAGGCTGCGCCGATGATCCGGCGTTTCGCTTCGGGGTCCGTCACGCCGGCGAGCCGGTCGAGGAACAGGTCGGAGGCATCGACGGCGTGGAGACGGACGTGGAAGTGGTCGCGGAAGGTGGTCTGGACCTGTTCCCACTCGCCCTTGCGCAGCAGGCCGTTGTTGACGAAGATGCACGTGAGGCGCTCGCCCAGGGCCTGGTGCAGCAGCACCGCCGCCACCGACGAATCGACGCCGCCGGAGAGGCCCAGGATGACGTGCTCGTGGCCGACCTGCCGGCGGATCTCGCTTTTTTTCTCTTCGATGAAGGAGGCGGGCGTCCAGTCGCCCCGGCAGCCGCAGATGCGGTGGGCGAAGTTTTCCAGGAGCTGCCGCCCATAGTCCGTGTGGACGACTTCGGGGTGGAACTGCACGCCGAAGTGGGGCCGGTCGGTGGCGCGCACGGCGGCGATGGGGGCGTTGTCGGTGTGGGCGATGACGCGGTAGCCCTCGGGCAGGCGGGTGAGGTGGTCGCCGTGGCTCATCCAGACCTGCGAGCCGGCGGGGATGCCGGCCAGCAGGTCGGCGGCGTCGTCCACGAGCAGGTGGGCGCGTCCGAACTCGCGGCGGCTGGCCCGTTCGACGCCGCCGCCGAGCGTGTGGGCCATGGCCTGGAGGCCGTAGCAGATGCCCAGGATCGGCACGAGCGAGCCGTCGGCGCGGCGCAAGTCGAGGAGGGCTTCGTCGAGTTGCGGGGCGCCTTCGTCATAGACCGAGCACGGCCCGCCCGAGAGGATCAGCCCCATCGGCTGCATCGCCGCCACGGCCTCGGCGCTCAGCGTGCAGGGATAGATTTCCGAAAAGACGCCGGCCTCCCGGACGCGCCGCGCGATGAGCTGCGTGTACTGCGACCCGTAATCCAGAATGACGATCCGCTCGTGCATGAATCTTGACGCTAAGGGCCGAGAAAAGCTTACGACGGTTTTACCCGTCAACATTGCTGACCTTCTCGGCGTAGGCGTCGGCGTCGAGCAGGCCGCCGAGGTTGGCGTTGTCGGCCACCTCGATCCGGATCATCCAACCCTTGCCGTAGGGGTCTTCGTTGACGAAGTGGGGCGCATCTTCGAGGTCCTCGTTGTGCGCGGCCAGCATGCCGGCCACGGGCATGAAGAGTTCCGAGACGGTCTTGACGGCCTCGACCGTGCCGAAGACCTCGCCGGCCTCGAAGACGGTGCCTACCGGTTCGAGTTCGACGTAGACGATGTCGCCGAGTTCGTGTTGGGCGAAGTCGGTGATGCCGATGGTGGCCGTCCGGCCGTCGTCTTCGAGCCGGATCCACTCGTGGTTTTCGGTGTAGCGAAGCGTGTCGGGGAATTCCATTTTCGATGGCGGATGGCGGATTGTTGAAGGCAGATGTTATTAAACCGGAAACTGGAAACCAAAAACCAGCAACACAAAACCCGAAACGCGTACCCCTTACCCCTCCTCCGGTTGCAGCTTGAAGGTTTCGAGGAAGCGCGTGTCGAAGCGGCCGGCGCGGAAGTCGGCGTGGCGAAGCAACTGCTTGTGAAAGGGGATGGTGGTCTTGACGCCTTCGATGACGAACTCGTCGAGGGCGCGCAGCATCTTGAAGATGGCCAGCTCGCGCGTGCGCGCCCGCACGATGAGCTTGGCGATCATCGAGTCGTAGTGCGGCGGGATGACGTAGCCGGCGTAGGCGTGCGTATCGACGCGGACGCCGTGGCCGCCGGGCGGGTGGAACGTGGCGATGCGGCCCGGCGAAGGGCTGAAGCTACGAAAGGGATCCTCGGCGTTGATGCGGCACTCGATGGCGTGCCCGGCGAGCGTCACCTCGCCCTGCGGCAGCGCCTCGCCCATCGCCACGCGAATTTGCTGCTCGATCAGGTCGCAGTCGGTCACTTCTTCGGTGACGGGATGCTCGACCTGGATGCGCGTGTTCATCTCCATGAAATAAAACGCCCCGTCGGCGTCGAGGAGGAACTCGACCGTGCCGGCGCCTTCGTAGTTGACGGCGTCGGCGCCCCGGACGGCGGCCTCGC
>JBFGTT010000561.1:0-2955 GCA_041565995.1 Rhodothermales bacterium | reverse complement strand
ATCCGGGGGAGGAAGGAACGGTCCTGTATGGAGACGTTGGCCCCCAGCGCAGCCGGTTGCGCGGGAGTGCGCGTCCTACTTCGGACAGATCCTTCGCCTGCGGCTCAGGATGACAGGCCGGTTGCACAACATTTTCAGAGAACAGGTATTAAACCCCTCCCTCCTGCCCCGGCAGGATCACGCCGTGGGCGGTCTCGACGTGGTCGCCGCAGCCGGCCAGCAGCGCGGCGAAGGCGGCGCAGACGGCCCGTAGCTCCTCCTCCGTCACCGCCGGAAGCGGCGTGTAGACGCAGGCGGCGACGCGGCGCGTGGCGTCGGTGGTCTTCGTGGCGAGGCTGTCTTTGACCGGGTTGACGATGGGCGCGTCGCCGTCGCCGACGAGGCGGCAGCCGACGACCAGGTCGTCGAGCCGGATCTCCTGCCCGCCTTCGTTGAAGACGTAGGCTTCGCCGGCGCGGCCCAGGCGGAAGCGGAAGCCGACGGCGCCGGCGCGGTCGAGATCCCACACCGAGACCGGCAGCAGCGTCTTGAGGCTGACGTAGTTGCTCACGTCTACGGGGGCGTTGATGCGGGGGAAGCTGTAGGCGTCCTGCTGCGCGGCGCGGACCAGGTATTCGCTGGCGGGCTTGCCGCGCCCGGTGGGCTTGTAGCGCCCGTTGCGCAGGAGGTCGCGGGCGGCGCGGCGGACGGCCTCTTCGGCCTCGCTCAGGGGTGCGCGGCGCCGGTCGAGCAGGGCCGCCAGGTGCGCCTCGAAGCCCGGCGGCACCCGGTCTACGGCGACGCCTTCGGCCCGTACGATGCCCAGGGCGGCGTCGGCGCGCGGCAGGGCGTTGTGCACGTGAATCATCGCGTCGGGGGCTGATTTTTTGCGTAAGATAACGATTGGCCCATCGTACGTGTGGAAGGATGGGGGATCGGCGCGGGGGCAGGCGCGCACGAATCCTGGCCCGTCACGACCGTTTTCGATTGAAGTCGCGATTCCGTAAGTTGCGGAGGCGTCGCGCGGGGCGGTGTAACGCTTGTGCGGACCTCTCGACCTACCTGCGGCGTACGCTTCCCGACGATGCTACGCAAGCCGCTACGTGACTCGATAAGCAGCGTTAACAAGCGTTCTATGGCGAACAGGAAGACCTCGAACAAGGAGCACCCGCCGCAGGAGTCCCTGCAGGCCGCCGACGTGGCCGAAGGCTCCGTCACCGACTGGGCACGCGACCTGGAGCAGCACGACGGCGCCGAGCGCGTCCAGGCGCCTTCCATCGGCATCGTGCACGAGGGGGCGCTCGACGTCGTGCCGGTCGGCCCGGCGGACTTCGACGAAGCGACGCTCTTGCGCGTCTACCGCACGATGCTCACCTCGCGCCGGCTCGACGAGAAGATGCTGACGCTCTTGAAGCAGGGCAAGGGCTTCTTCCACATCGGCTGTGCCGGGCACGAGGCCGCGCAGGCCGCCATTGGGCTGCTCTCGCGCCCCGGCTACGACTGGTTCGCGATGTATTACCGCGACCTGTGCATGGCCCTGATGCTGGGGATGACGCCGGAAGAACAGCTGCTGGCGCACCTGGCCAAGGCCGACGATCCGCACTCGGGCGGGCGCCAGATGTCTGAGCACTTCGGCCTGCGCGACAAAAACGTCATGACGCTCTCCTCGTCGGTGGGCGCGCAGTTTTTGCCGGGCCTGGGCCTGGCCTTCGGCATCCAGCGGCGCGGCGAAGACGCCTACACCTACATCTCCTGCGGCGAAGGCGCCACCTCGCAGGGCGACTTCCACGAGGCGCTCAACTGGGCCGCTCGCAGCAAGGCTCCCACCCTGTTCTTCGTGCAGGACAACAAGTACGCCATCTCCGTCCACGTCTCCGATCAGACCGCCGGCGGCACCCCCTACAAGCTCGCCGCCGGCTACGAGGGCCTCGAACGCGCCCGCGTCGACGGCACCGATTTTTTCAAGGTCTACGCCGTCGCCCGGGCCGCCATCGACCACCTCCGCGCCGGGCGCGGCCCCGTCTGCATCGTCGCTGACGTGGTGCGCCTGCTGCCGCATTCTTCGTCGGACAACCACACCAAGTATCGCAATCCCAGGGAGCTGGCCGAGGATCGCAAGGTCGATCCCATCGCCCGCCTGGAGATGAACCTGGTCGAGGCCGGCCTGCTCAACGAAGCCAGGATCGAGGCCCTGCGCAAGGAGGTCCGCAAAGAGATCGACGAGAAGGCGAAGTGGGCCGAGCAGCAGGCGGACCCCGCGCCCGAGACGGCCACCCGGTACGTCTTCTTCGAAGGCGACCTGGGGCTGGCCTACGAACAGCGTGCGCCGGCAGGCCCGCCCATCGTGATGGTAGACGCCATCAACCACGCCCTGGCCGAAGAGATGGAGCGCGACGAGCGCGTGCTGGTCTACGGCGAAGACGTGGCCGGCGACAAGGGCGGCGTCTTCACGGCCACGCGCGAATTGACCAAACGCTTCGGCAAGACGCGCTGCTTCAACTCGCCCCTGGCCGAGGCGTCCGTCCTCGGCACGGCGGTGGGCTTGAGCGCCGCCGGCTACAAGCCCGTCGTCGAGATCCAGTTTGCCGATTACATCTGGCCGGGGATGCAGCAGTTGCGCAACCAGATCGCCACGTTCCGCTACCGGTCCAACAACCACTGGAGCTGCCCCATGGTCATCCGCGTGCCCTGCGGCGGCTACATCCACGGCGGCCTGTGCCACTCGCAGAACATCGAGGCGTTCTTTGCGCACACGCCCGGCCTGGTGGTGGTGTTGCCTTCGACCGCCGCCGACGCCAAGGGCCTGCTGAAGACGGCCATTCGCGCCCAGGACCCCGTGCTCTTCCTCGAACACAAGGCCCTCTACCGTGCCGCCGCCGCGCGCGGCCCCGAACCGGACGCCGACTACCTGTTGCCTTTCGGCAAGGCGCGCCTGCACCGCGAAGGCGCCGACCTGACGATCGTCACCTACGGCCT
>JBFGTT010000560.1:0-2956 GCA_041565995.1 Rhodothermales bacterium | reverse complement strand
CGCCTGCTGATGCAACAGGCCGGCGTCCCGATGGCGCCCGGCACCCCCGACGCCATTGACGACGTCGGCGCGGCTGAAGACGTGGCCGCAGACATCGGCTACCCGGTCATCATCAAGGCGGCGGCGGGGGGCGGCGGCAAGGGCATGCGTATCGTCGAGGAGCCGGGCGAGTTCCGCCGGGCGATGGCCGCGGCGCAGAGCGAAGCCCGCTCGGCCTTCGGCGACGGGCGCGTCTTCGTCGAAAAATACATCGCCGAGCCTCGCCACATCGAGTTTCAGATCCTGGCCGACGGCCACGGCCACGCCGTGCACCTTTTCGAGCGCGAGTGCTCCATCCAGCGGCGTCATCAGAAAGTCATCGAAGAGGCGCCCTCGTCGGTGCTGACGCCGGAGGTACGGGCGCGCATGGGCGAGGCCGCCGTCCGCGCGGCGCAGTCGTGCGGCTACACCAACGCCGGGACGGTCGAGTTTCTGGTCGATCAGGACCTGAACTTCTACTTCATGGAGATGAACACGCGCCTGCAAGTGGAGCATCCCGTGACGGAGTGGATCACGGGCCTCGACCTGGTGGCCGAGCAGATCCGCATCGCCGAGGGCGAGCCGCTGGGCTACGCGCAGGACGACCTCGCCATGCACGGCCACGCCGTCGAATGCCGCGTCTACGCCGAGGACCCGGCCAACGGCTTCCTGCCCGATCCCGGACCGCTGCTGCGCCACGCCCCGCCTTCGGGCTTCGGCGTGCGCGTGGACGCCGGCGTCGAGCAGGGCGGCGAAGTGCTCATCCACTACGATCCGATGATCTCCAAGCTGACGGCCTGGGGCCGCACCCGCGCCGAGGCCATCCGCCGCATGGAACGCGCTCTGGCCGAGTACGACGTAGCCGGCGTGCGCACGACGATCCCGTTCTGCCTCTTCGTGATGCGCCACGAAGCCTTCCGCAGCGGCGCCTTCTCGACACACTTCGTCCCGCAGCACTTCTCCCCGGCCCTGATGGCGCCCGACGACCCGGAGGCCGCGCGGGCCGCCGCGCTGGCTGCGGTGCTCTATCGCGCCGCGCGCCCCGCCGCCTCGGTCAACCACGCCGCGCCGGTACGTAGCGCCTGGAACCAACGCCGCCGTTGATTCTTTTATGCAAAGCAGGTTCTGGTCATCATAATTTCGCATTTGCTTATTTTAAGACGTGGTTATATTTTCCCCCAACCCCCGAAAGCCGTTCGCGCCCAGAGAAAAGGCTTAACATGGAACCCAAGCAGCACGTCCCCAGCGAGAACCCCCACCACATTACCCGCATCGACATCTACCCGGACGAGGACCACCCCAAGCGCTCGCCGACCCACGGCTGGCTGGTCCGCGTGCGGCGTCAGGGCATCCGCACGAGCAAGTTCTTCTCGGACAAGAAGTTCGGCGGACGCGAAGCGGCGCTCTACGAGCACGCCGTGCCCTACCGCGACAAGCTGCTCAGGGAACTGCCCGAGCCGGACGACCCGGTCCTCCGCTCGGCGGAGGCGCGCAGCCAGAGCGGTGTCATCGGGTTGCATTTCCTCTACAAGGACATCGGCAACGGCACGCGCAAGCCCTACATCCAGCTCAGTTGGATCGACCAGGGGGGCAAGCGCCACAGCGCTTCGTATTCGGTAGAAAAGTGGGGCCTGCGCCGGGCCGTCTGGAACGGATGCCTGCGTCTGTTCAACGAGCGGCCCGACAAGGACGACCCCTACAAGATGTTCCGCATCGCCTATCCGAACATCAAGAAGCTCTACGGCCCGCAGCCGGAGCACGATCCGGACCCCCTGCCCCTGGGGGATGAAGACGACGATCCTGTCCTATTTCCGGAGCCGGTGTGGCCGGGCGGCTAGCCGGCGCTGCCGCCTATCTCTTGAGGGCCAGCGTCAGCCCGTCGGCCAGTGGCAGCAGGCTCAGGTGGATGCGTTCGTCGTGATGCAGCTTCCGGTTGAGTGCGCGGAGGGCCTGCGTATCGGCGTCCTGCGCGTCGGCCTCGGCTACCCGGCCGCTCCAGAGGACGTTGTCTAAGAGGATCAGCCCGCCGGCGCGCAGCAGCCGCAGCGCCCGCTCGTAGTAGGCGTCGTAGCTTTCTTTGTCGGCGTCGATGAAGGCGAAGTCGAACGTGCCGGCCTGCCCTTCGGCCAGCAGCGCCTCGAGCGTCTCAAGGGCCGGGGCGATGCGCAGGTCGATCTTCCCGGCCACGCCGGCTTCCTGCCAGTAGCGCCGCGCCACGGCGGTGTAGTCCTCGCTGACGTCGCAGGCCGTGAGGGTGCCGTCGGGCGGCAGGGCCAGGGCCACCGCCAGCGCGCTGTAGCCGGTGAAGACGCCCACCTCCAGCGCCCGGCGCGCGCCGAGCATCCGCACCAGCAGCGCCATGAACTGCCCCTGCTCCGGCGCAATCTGCATCCGGGCCATCGGGTGGCTGGCCGTTTCCCGGCGCAGCCGTCGCAGCACCTCCGGCTCGCGCAGCGACACGTCGAGCAGGTACTGGTAGAGGTCGTCGGTGAGGGGGAGCGTTCGGTTGGACATGGCGGGCGTGTCGGGTCGGTTGTCGAGCAAAGCCGCGTCGAGCGGGTGCGCCCGGGGAAGATAAGAACCGCCCGCGCCGGAAAAAGCACCAGGTTCGTGCGGCGCATCGGTGCCTGTTGTGAGGCAGCCGATTATTGATTTTATTGGTCTCCGGAGACCATTCGCAGCGCCGCACGCAGCGCACCATCCTCGCCGCCAAGCCTGTTTTTCCGGATCAAGCACGCATGGTGAAGACGACGCTTGAAAGAGGCCGGCAAGCACGCCGATGGATGGTTGGGCTGCTGGTAGCGTGGCTGACGGCGTTTCCGCCGGGCGCCGTCCGGGGGGAGCCTGCCGCGCCGTTGCAGGAGGTCGCCGCGCCCGTGCTCGCGGTGCAGGACGCCGCCGCGGAGGGCGATCCCTCCGGCGTCGAGCGCGGCGAGGG
>JBFGTT010000559.1:0-2956 GCA_041565995.1 Rhodothermales bacterium | reverse complement strand
CCTCGTGCAAATGATGCACGGTCGCGGGCCGTCAGCGCCCTCGTCCGGCAGGCATTGCAAGTGCTGTTCCAAACCTCTCGGTGCTCGGGGCTAATGATTCCCCAGGCGCGCGTGCAGGTTGACCCGGAGCACGAGTTCCTGGCCGGCCTCGACGGTGAGCGTGGTATCCCAGGCGCCCAGGTCGCGGTGTCGCAGGCGGAGCGTGTGGCGTCCCGGCGTCAGGATCAGCGGTCGCTCCAGGGGCGTCGTGTCCCGCCATCGGCCGTCGACGACCACGTCGGCCCAGGGGCTGACCTCCATGCGGAGCGTGCCCACCAGATCCCACAGCGAGACGTTGAGGGGTGTTTCCTCGCTCGCCGCGATATCGACCTGCGCGACGTGGACCGGGAAACTCGGATTCTTCAACGTGACGCGATGGACGCCGGGGGAAAGCGGCCTGCTCAGCGGTGTGGCACCCACCGAATCGCCATCGACGAACACGGCGGCCCAGGGGCTTGCGTTGACCCGGAGCGTGCCCGTCTCGCCGGCCTGCTTTTCGGCGGCGTCGGAAGAATCGGCCCGCAGCGGCGTCACGGCGGCGGGCTGAGGCGACGGGGTCACGGCGGCGGGCTTTGCTTCCGGGACCTCCGTACGCGTTGCATCCCCGGCGGTCGGCTCGTCTTCCGAGGGCGCTTGCGTTGGTACAGGCGGCGACGAGGCATCGACCACCGGCTGGCGCAGGCCCTGGGCCTCTTCCGGCGTGGGGCCGTTGGCCGCGTCCGGCTCCGCATCGCGCAGCAGCAAGGCGCCCGCCAGCGACCCCGATAGCAGCACCGCCAGCGCCAGGCCGACGGCGTAACGCGCACGGCGGCGCGGCGCGGGAACACCGTCCGGCACGGCAGCACGTGCTTCGACGGGGGCCGGGGCGGCCTGCGCGGCGTGGCGATAGGCGTCGGGGGCTTCCTGGTACGCCGCGAGCGCGGCGGCGCCGGTGGTAAGGCCGGCGGCAGCCCGGAACGCTTCCAGGTCGTCCATGAGCGCCTCGACGCCGGGATAGCGCCGGGCGGGATCTTTGGCCAGCAGCCGCGCGCAGATCCGGTGTGCCCCTTCCGGCACATCGGCAAAGCGTTCGAGGCGAGGCAGCGGGTCGTGGTGCAGCACGGCGTCGAGCAAGCCGCCGGCGTCGGCGCCGGTGAAAGCCGGGCGGGCCGTCAGCATCTCGAAAAACGTGGCGCCGAGCGAGAACAGGTCCGAGGTCTTCGCCGGGGCTGCACCGCGCACCTGTTCGGGAGCCAGGTAGGCAGGCGTGCCGCGCACTTCGAGCGCGGCGTCGTCGTCGAGGAGCGAGGCCATGCCGAAGTCGGTCAGCTTGACGTGGCCGCCGTGCCCGATGAGGAGGTTGGAAGGTTTGAGGTCGCGGTGGAGGATGCCGTGCGTGTGCGCGGCCTGAAGGCCCCGGGCCGCCTCCAGCAACACGAACGTGGCCAGCTCCACCGGCAGCGGCCCCTGCGCCAGCAGCCCCCGGAGATCGACGCCATCGACGAACTCGGCGGCCAGGTAGCTCTGCCCGTCTTCGCGGCCAAAGGCGTAGACGGCTACCACGTTGGGATGCTGGATCTGCGCCACGAGCCGGGCCTCCTCCTCGAAGCGCCGGGCCAGTGCTTCGTCGTGCCCGACGTTGCGCCGCAGCACCTTCAGCAGCACGAACCGGTCCAGCGCGCGTTGGTAGCCTTTGTAGACCACCGTCGTAGGGCCTTGCGCCAGCTCGGCAAACGGCTGGATGTCCGCTATGCGTCTCTGGACTCCCATTCTTTGAGCTTGTAGTGCAGCCATCGGCGCGATACATCCAGCACGCGCGCCGTCTCCGAGATGTTACCCAGGCAGTCGTCGAGCGTGCGCAGGACGAGGCGGCGTTCGGCCTCTTTGAGCGTCACGCCCGCCTCGAAAGGATCGACGGTCTGCTGGTCGGGCAGGCGCAGGTCGGGCGGCTCTATGAGGTCGCCTCGGGCCAGCACCACGGCGCGCTCGACGGTGTTTTCCAGTTCGCGCACGTTGCCGGGCCAGGCGTAGGCGCGTAGCGCCTCGACGGCTTCGGGCGTAAACCCTCTGATGTGGCTGCGGCTCCGTACGGCGTATTTGTCGAGGAAGTGATGGGCCAGCAGCGGGACGTCGCTGCGTCGGTGGCGTAGCGGCGGCAGCGTGATCGAGAGCGTGTTGAGGCGGTAAAAGAGATCCTCGCGAAAGGTCTTCTCGCGGACGAGTTCTTCGAGCGGCTTGTTGGTGGCCGACATAATGCGCACATCCACCATGCGCGTTTCGTTCTCGCCGACGCGCTTGATTTCGCCGGTCTGGAGCACGCGCAGCAGCGCCATTTGCAGGCGCGGGCTGAGGTCACCCACTTCGTCGAGGAAGACGGTGCCCTCGTGGGCGGCTTCGAAGAGGCCCGCCTTGTCGATCATGGCGCCGGTGAAAGCGCCTTTCTTATGGCCGAAGAGTTCGCTTTCGAGCAGTTCGTCGGAGAGCGAGCCGCAGAAGATGGCGACGAAGGGGCGGTCCTTGCGATGGCCGTTGTAGTGGATGGCACGGGCCACCAGTTCCTTGCCGGTGCCGCTCTCGCCTTCGATCAGCATCGTGGCGTCGCTGTCGAGCACGCGCGACATCGTCTCGAAGACCTCGCGCATGCGGGTGCTCTGCCCGATGATCTCGTCGAAGCCGTGGAGGCGCTGGATCTCGGTGCGCAGGTGCCGGTTTTCGTCGCGGAGGGCCTGGTAGAGTTGGGCGTTTTCGATGGCGACGGCGGCCTGGTTGGCGAAGGCTTCGAGGAAGGGCAGGTTCTCGCGCGTGAAGCGCCCGCGCCGGGTGAGGCTGTCGAGGTAGATGGCGCCGATCTGCCGCTCCTTCAGGCGCAGCGGCACGCAGGCGATGGACTGGATCTGCTGGAGCACGATGCTCTCGGCGCCGCCGAAGCGTTCGTCTT
>JBFGTT010000558.1:0-2962 GCA_041565995.1 Rhodothermales bacterium | reverse complement strand
GGTATCGGTTAGGACGTTGGCGTCAGAAGGAGTTCGGCCCAAGATACGATGACGTAACCAGAAGTGCTGCACCAGAGCGTAAACGCCGCGCCGCCGGGCCGATTCAAGCCGCCAGCAGGCGCAGGTAGAACAGCGGCGAGAGCAGCCGCCGGCGCTGGCGCTCGTCGTCGAACATCGCGCGGAGCGCGTCGGTCAGTTCGGGGACGCGCCCGGCCTTTCGGACGACCAGGTTGAGCAGGCCCTTCCAGCCGGTGAGGCGTTGCAGGGCGTGGCTCAGGCGCAGTTCGTCGCGCAGGTAGGCGCGCATCTCGCGCTCGAAGCCTTGCAGGAAGGCCGCCGAGAAGTCGCCCGCGTCGCTGGCGCGGCGTGCCCAGCAGGCCGCCTGGCGCGCGCCGACCATCGCGTTGCCGATGCCCTCGCCCGTGAACGGGTCGATGAGGCTGGCGGCGTCGCCCAGGAGCAGCCAGCCGCCGCCGGCCATCGGGCGCGGCTTCGAACCCAGCGGCAGCCCCCATCCTTTGACCGGCCCGACGCGCCGCGCCTGCGCGAAGCGGCGGCGGAAGCGAGGATGCGCCACGCACGTCTCCAGCAGCGCTTTCAGCCGCACGCGCCGCCGCTTGATGGACCGGCTGAGCATCCCTACGCCCACGTTGGCGCGTCCGTGGCCCAGCGGGAAGATCCAGAAGTAGCCCGGCAGGCACACGTCGAGAAAGTGAATCTCCATGAAGTGCTGGGCGTGGAAGCCCGTCACGCCCTCGTAGTAGGCGCGAATGGCTCCGGCGTAGTAGCGCTCGCGGAGTTGCGGCATCCCCAGCGCGCGCGCCACCACCGAGTAGGCGCCGTCGGCCCCTACCACCAGCGGCGCGCGGATCGCTTCCTGAGCCGAAGAGGCCGCGTGTTTCAGGCGCACGCCGACGACGCGCCCGTCTTCCCAGCACAGCGTTTCGACGGCGGCGTCCTGCCGGATGTCGGCGGCGGAGGCGGCGGCGCGTTCGAAAAGCACCTGGTCGAACGTCTCGCGCGGGCAGACGAAGGCCGGCGGCACGGCGCCGTCGTAGGACGAGGTGAAGGGGATCGATACCACGTCGCCGGAGGGTGCGCCGAAGGTGATGCCCCACGACGGCTGGCTGCCGGCCTGCGCCAGGCGGTCGAGCACGCCGAGTTGTTGCAGCACGTCAACGCTTTTGCCGCTGAGGGCGTCGCCGCAGACCTTGTCGCGCGGGAAGCGGGCCTTGTCCAGGAGCAGCACGCGGAGGCCGTCGTCGGCCATAAACGTGGCCGCCGTAGCGCCCCCCGGACCCGCCCCTACGATGATTGCGTCGTACATGCTGGTTTCTGGGAATCAGGAAATGGGCAAGGATGGCTCAGCGCGTACCCTTTTCGATTTCCCCTTTTCTATTTTCCATCTCCCCCGTTCGCCCAAACCGACGTATGGCTGCTTCGCGCACCGGCGACCTCGTCCTGGCCCCCGACGCCCTCGTCGAACGGATTGCCGCGCTGCAATCTACGGGAGACGACGGTTATGCGGAAGGGCTGTTTCCGGCGCAGCGCACCCATCGCTATCTGCCCTACCGCGTCAAGGACGACAGCATCTTCTTCACCGCCGTGGTGCTCTACACGCTGCAGCAGGTGCAGGCGCATCTCTCGGCGGGCAGCCGGCGGCGCATCGACGAGATCGCGCGCAAGGCCGTCGCCAACTATCCCCGGTACCGCAATAACGAGGGGCAGCCGATGTACAACTTCTGGCAGACGCTGCCCGAAGATCGCTTCTTTCCCAACGGACGGATCCTCTCGCGCTGGCGCCACTTCCGCCTGCCCGAAGACATCGACACGACGGCGTACGTCTACCTGACCCAACCGCACCCGGCGCAAGACCTGGCCTGGCTCAAAGAACGGCTGAAGCTCGATACCAACGGACGCCGCCGCCACATCCGCAACACGCTGCCCCGGTACCGGCACCTGCGGGCCTACTCGACGTGGCTGGGCCAGGCCAACATGCCGCTCGACTTCGACGTGTGCGCCCTCTCGAACCTCTTGCTGCTGATCTTCGCCAACGGCCTGCCCCTCAACGAGCACGACCGCGATACCATCCAGTTCATCACCTCCGTCATCCGCGACGACGACCACCTCCGCCACCCCTTCGCCGTCGCCCCCTGGTACGCCGATCCGACCGTCATCCTCTACCACGTCGCCCGCCTGGCGGCCTCCTGCGACGTGCCCGAACTGGCCGCCTGCCAGGACCACGTCGCGCGCGACCTGGAGCGGCTGCTCGCCGGGCGTCCACCCCTCATGCAACGCGTCTTGCTCTCGACCTCGCTGATGCGCCTGGGCCGGGCGCCGGCCCCACTCGCCTGCCCGGACGACCTGGACGAAGACCTCGAAGGCTTCCATTTCTTCGTCGGCGGCCTGCTGACGGCCCTCGACAACCCCGTGACGCGCGCGCTGGCCCGCTTCGACGTGTTCCACCTGCGCTACCGCTGCCCCGCCCACAGCCTCGCGTTGCTGCTCGAGCACCAGGTCTACCGGATGCTGATTGCGGACCATCCCTGAAAATAAAAAAGAAGGGCAAGCGACCCGCATCGCGCCGCTTCAACCTCCTACCGCTGCTGCCTTCCGGCCCTGACGGAGTTCAGAGGGAGCTGGCCGTACGGGACTTACCCTTCTCCCGATGCACTACGAAGCCCTCCGGGCGAGGTTCCACCACCGCCCTTTGAAATTAGCATGCACGGGCGCGCCGGAAGCGATAGGTTTTCGCCTCAGGCTTCCTGCTGGCGGACGATCTCCCAGACGAGGTGCTTGAGTTCGGGCAGGATGAGCCTGTCGAGGGCCAGCTTGACGGCGTTGAGCGAGCCGGGCGTGGAGAAGAAAAGCGTGTCCTGGTAGACGCCCGCCGTGGCGCGCGAGAGCATGGCCGCCGGGCCGATCTCCTCGAAAGAGAGCATCCGGAAGAGTTCGCCGAAGC
>JBFGTT010000557.1:0-2969 GCA_041565995.1 Rhodothermales bacterium | reverse complement strand
TGCGTCACTGCTGCTGCGACGGCGGCGGCGCCGCCGGCACGCGGGGCTGCGGGTTTTGCTTGACGGGCAACAACGCCAACCCCGCTTCGTCCTCGACGGGATGCCGCGCCGGCAAGACCTGCACGCCCACGCGCAAGGCGCTCTCGGCGTGCCCCTTGAAGACCCCGCGCGTGGGCGGCACGTCGGCGTAGTCGCGTCCGAGGGCCACGCGGATGTGCCGCTGGCCGGCGACGAGGTCGTTGGTCGGGTCGAAGCCCACCCAGCCGAGGCCGGGCAGCAACGCCTCGGCCCAGGCGTGCGAGCCGTCCGGCGCCGAACGGTCGTGGTTTTCGGTGCGATGGAAGAGGTAGCCGCTGACGTACCGGCACGGGATGCCCAGCCGGCGCACCAGCGCGATGAAGATGTGGGCGAAGTCCTGGCAGACCCCGGCGCGGTTGTGCAGCGCCACGTCGATGGGCGAGTTGGCGTGCGTGAGCTGCTGCTCGTAGGCGAAGGTCTCGTAGAGGGCCGCGTTGAGCGTGCGGAGCAGGCGCAGCGGGTCGTCGCGACGTTCGAGGTCGAGTTCGCGGGCCAGGGCCAGGAGGGCGTCGGTGGGCTGGGCGTAGCGGCTGGGCGCGAGCATCTCCCAGTGCAGGCCCGCCTCGACGAGGCGGTCGAGGTCGTCCCAGGCGGAGGCGGGCAGGGCCTCGGGCACGGCGTCGAGCGGGCGCACCTCCACCAGCGCCTGCGACTCCAGCGTCAACGCGTCGTGGAGGCCGGGCAGGTCGAAGTGGTGGACGACGTTGCCCAGGTGGTCCCGGTAGGCGAAGGTCTGCGCCGGCGGCCTCAGGCGCAGCTCGAACGCATAGCACTGCTGGCGGTCGTCGGTGCGGGGACACATGCGCACCTCCATGACGCTCTCGCGCACCGGCGCGCTGTAGTGGAACTGGGTGACGTGGCGGACGGCGTATTGCATGCTCAAAGGGCCGCTTCGATCGGGTAGGCGATGCAGGTGTTGTGAATCTCGGCGTGGATCTGCCGGCATTGCTCGCGGACGCCGGCCAGGTAGGCCATCAGTCCACGCGGCAGGATCTCGTCGATCTGGTCGTAGCTCAGCTCGGAAGCCAGGCGCCCGGCCAGGCGGTAGGCGCCGCCGCGCCGCGTCGTCTCGGTAGCCTCGGCGATGGCGTCGAGGGCGCTACGCATCATGTTGACGCCGAAGCGGACGGAGTGCGGAAAGGCCGGGTCGAGCAACAGAAACTCGGCCACGTGGCGCGGCTGCACGTTGACGGTGTAGACGCGGCAGTACGCCTCGAACGCCGTGCACGACTTGAGCAGCCCCACCCACTCCAGGTAGTCGTCGGCCAGCAACGGACTTTCCTGCGCCTCGCCGTAGTCGCGGAAGTGGGCTTCGAGCAGGTTGACCGTAGCCGAGACGCGCTCGATGGACCGGCCCAGCTGGATGAACTGCCAGCCCTCGTCGTGACTCATCGTGGCGTCGGTGATGCCCTGGAACAGGTGCGAGCCTTCCTTGATGGCCTTGAAGAAGTCGTGCACCTGCCCTTCCCAGGCGGCCTCTGCGTCGGTGTGCTGGACGCGCAGGTAGAGCCGGTTGAGTTGCTCCCACATCTCGGAACTGATCTGCTCGCGCACCTCGCGGGCATTGCGCCGCGCCGCGTTGATGCACGCCACAATCGAGCCGGGTTCGGCGGCGTCGAACGTCAGGCGGCGGCTGATCGAGAGCGGATCGGCGGGGGCCGCCACGGCGCCGTCGAGGCCGAGGCTCTGCACGACGCGGTCCCAGCGCCGGGTGATCGACTCCGGCTTCTGATCGAGCAGCCAGTGGGCGTTGAGGTCGAGCAGCCGCGCGGTGTGCTCGGCCCGTTCGAGGTACCGGCTCATCCAGTAGAGGCTGTCGGCAACGCGGGAAAGCATGGCGGTTCGGGGTCGGTGGACGGTCGGCTGTGGCCTGCGGCGGTGCGCTGGAAATACGTCGTGTGGGAGTTTGGGTGTATGGGAGGCGAAACGTTCGCCATCCCGATCCTCCCACACGTTCCTACTCAGTCATCCAGCACCCACGTGTCTTTGCTGCCGCCGCCCTGCGAGGAGTTGACCACGAGCGAGCCTTCGCGCAGCGCCACGCGCGTCAGGCCGCCCGGCACGATGGTGATCTCCTCGCCGCAGAGCACGTAAGGGCGCAGGTCCACGTGGCGCGGCACCACCCGCCCGTCGATGAAACAGGGCGCGGCAGAGAGCGCCAGCGTCGGCTGCGCGATGTAGTTGCGTGGGTCGCTCAGGATGCGCTGGCGGAACTCCTCGCGCTGCGCGGCGGTGCTGTGCGGCCCGATGAGCATCCCGTAGCCGCCCGACTCGCCCACCGCCTTGACCACCATCTCACCCAGGCGTTCGAGCACGTAGGCTCGGTCCGAGGCGTCTTCGAGCAGGTACGTCCGGACGTTCTCCAGGATGGGTTCTTCGCCCAGGTAATACTTGATGCAGGCCGGCACGTAGGCGTAGAGCGCCTTATCGTCGGCCACGCCGGTGCCGATGGCGTTGGCCAGCACCACGTTGCCGGCGCGGTAGGCGTTGAAAAGCCCCGGCACGCCGAGCGTCGAGTCGCTGCGAAAGGTGACGGGGTCGAGGAAGTCGTCGTCGATGCGGCGGTAGATGACCTCGACGCGGCGCAGGCCGGTGGTCGTGCGCATGTAGACCACGTTGTCGTGCACGAGCAGGTCGCGCCCCTCGACGAGTTCGACACCCATCTGCCGGGCCAGAAAGGCGTGCTCGAAATAGGCCGAGTTGTAGACGCCGGGCGTCAGCAGGACGGTCGTCGGAGGAACCTGCTGCGGAGGAGCCAGCGCCCGGAGCGTCGCCAGCAGCACGCTCGGATAGTGGTCGATGGGACGGATGCGGTAGCGCTGGAAGAGCGTCGGGAAGAGGTTGCGCATCACCTGGCGGTTGCTCAGCATGTAGGAGACGCCGCTGGGCAC
>JBFGTT010000556.1:0-2971 GCA_041565995.1 Rhodothermales bacterium | reverse complement strand
CCGGCGAAGCCGCCCTCGACCCGCTCAGCCAGGCCGACCTCGACGCCGAGCCGGACCGGACGCAGGTCCGCAACGTCGAGATCGTGCAGGACTTCGCCACGCGCGAGCGCACGGGCAGGCCCCTGCTGCTGACCCTCCGCTTCCTCGTCTCGCCCGTCGAGATCCTAGACGACGGCACCGGGCGCGTGGGCGGCCTGCGCATGGTGCGCAACGAACTCTACCGCAACGAGGACGGGCGGCTGCGTCCCCGCCCCACCGACCACTTCGAGACCCTGCCGGTGGGGTTGGTCTTTCGCTCGGTGGGGTACCGGGGGGTGCCGCTGCCCGGCGTGCCCTTCCACGACCGCTGGGGCGTCGTTCCCAACGAGCAGGGTCGCATCCTCGACCACGAAACGCGGCAGCCCCTGGCGGGCCTCTACGTCAGCGGGTGGATCAAGCGCGGCCCTACCGGCGTCATCGGCACCAACAAGCCCGACGCCGTCGATACCGTCGAGTGCATGCTCGAAGACCTGGCCGAGGGGCGTCACCTGCACCCCGAAGCGCCGGAGGCCGCCGCCGCCGAGGCCACCATCCGCGCCTGCCAGCCGCGTTACTTCTCCTACGCCGACTGGCAGCGCCTCGACGCGCTGGAGACCCAGCGCGGCCAGGCGCAGGGCCGGCCCCGCGTCAAGTACACCTGCGTCGAGGACATGCTGGCGGCGCTCGAACGCGCCTAGCCCGCGCGATGCATCTTTCGCGGCGGCGCGGCGTGTCATGGCCCGATGCCCACCCCTTTACGATCCACCACACCTCGCCGCGCCATGCGTTGCCGTCTCGCCCTCTTCGCGTTGCTCCTCGTGCCGGCCCTGGCAGGCTGCGACAGCAACCAGGAAGATGCGCCGACGCTCCAGGGCCGCTTCGAAGGCACCTTCGCCTACACGGTCCTCGACGAGATGTTCGAAGAGTTCTGGGAGATGACCCTGGCCCAAAACACGCGCGGCAACGTGACGGGCAACGGCGTCCTGGGCGTCGACGTGGTGACCGTGCGCGGCACGCACGACCACCCCGACGTCACGCTGAGCTTCTTCGACCGAGACGACGTGCTCGTGGGCATCTTCACCGGCGAACTCTCGAACGACGGCGCCGTGCTCGAAGGCGTCTTCAATTTCAGCATTTTCTTCGTAGACGTGCCCGTGACGCTGCGCCGGCAGGAGGTACGCCTGCTGCTGCGACGCCGCCAGTAGCGCATCGTCGCTCGATCTCGGATCGTTTTTTTCGTCGGGTGCATACAAAGCATGGCGCGCGCCGTAGCATCTCCAGAGAATCGGCCCGACGACCCTTACACGCGCGCCTCCCGCGCCTCGCCGCCATGCCGCACGACACGTCCCAGCGCCCCGGATCGCCCGGCAAAGAAAAGACCCCGAAGCTCGGCCAGACCGTCCTGGACGACCTGACCCGAGGCGACTTTCAGCGCGCCGTGCACCGGGACCTCGAAGACGTCTACCGGTTCTACCTGGACGAGGAGACGCGGTCGGAACTCTCGGAGATGGGGCAGGCCAGCCGGTGGTTTCACGTGGCGCTGTGGGTGCTCAAAAACAGCATCCTCCGGCTCAGCCCGCCCCGGCGCCTGTTGTTGCTCGGCGGCGTCATCCTGTTCTTCATCGGCGTAGCCGGCAACGTCCCCTGGCTGATCGGCGGCTTCCTGATGGTGCTCCTGATCCTGCTGCTCGAACTCAAGGACAAGCTGCTGGCGCAGGATGAACTGGCTTCGGGCCGCGCGGTGCAGTTCGCGCTGATGCCGCGCGAGCACCCGGCCTTGCCCGGCTGGGAGACCTGGCTCTTCACCCGCCCGGCCAACGAGGTCGGCGGCGACCTGGTCGATTACCTGCGGGTGCGCGAGGATCGGCTGGGCATCGCCCTGGGCGACGTGGCGGGCAAAGGGCTGGGCGCGGCGCTCGTCATGGCAAAGCTGCAAGCCACGCTACGCGCCCTGGTTCCCACCTTCGACACCCTCGCCGGCCTGGGCGCGCAGGTCAACAAGATTTTTCTGCGCGACGGGCTGCCCAGCCGCTTCGTCTCGCTGGTCTACCTCGAAGTAGAACCCCACGCCGGGCGGGTGCGCCTGCTCAACGCAGGCCACCTGCCGCCCATCGCCGCGCTGGCCGACGGGATCCGGGAGCTGCCACGGGGCGCGCCCGCCCTGGGCCTGACGCCCGAGGCCGCCTACGCCGAACAACACGTCACGCTCGACCCCGGCGACCTGCTGCTGGTCTACTCGGACGGGTTGACGGAGGCGCGCAACGAGGCGGGCGACTTCTTCGGCCCGCACCGGCTGGCGAAGCTGCTGCCGCTGCTGCGCGGGATGTCCGCCGAAGCCGCCGGACGGCGCCTGCTCTCGGCGCTCGATCGCTTCGTGGGCGAGGCCCGCCCCAGCGACGACCTCTCGCTGGTGCTGCTCAGACGCCTGCCTTCGGCCTCCGAAGCCGCGCCGGTCGGGCCGGTCGAGGTACAGGAAACCAACCATTCCGCCTCGCGCGCGCGAAGGCGATAACCTTCTCCGCGTTGGCGCGTACTTGTTTTTCCTGCCCCGCCCCGAAGAGCGACCTCTCGCCAGAGCGATGCGCGTGCTGCTGCTGCTGAGCCTTTTGTTGCCCGCCTTCCCGTCTGCCGGCCATACGCCGGCGCCGCCGGACGCCGTGGCGGCGGACGGCTACGGCTTCCGCTTCGTCCGCATCCGGTACGACGGCGTGCCCTACAGCCGGGGAAGCACCTGGGCCTACGACTATCCCACCGCCGAGCAGAACCTCTACACCGCCATCGCGCGCACCACCAACCTGCGCCTCGAAGGCGAACCGCTGGTGCTGACGCTCAACGACCGCCGCATCTTCGAATTTCCCATCCTCTACCTCTGCGAACCCGGCTACTGGCTCACCGACGACGAAGAGGTCCGAAACCTGCAAGAATACTTCTCGCGCGGCGGCTTTTTGATCAT
>JBFGTT010000555.1:0-2982 GCA_041565995.1 Rhodothermales bacterium | reverse complement strand
TTTGGTGCGGTCGAGCAGGTGGCCCATGCGTAGTTTGGTGGGCTGGTGGAGGGCCGGCTCGTTGGTCGTCTCGGCGTTTTCGGAGGAGACGAGGGCGTCGGTGCAGCCGGAGAGCAGCAGGCTGCCGGTGAGCGCCAGCAGCGCGGCAGAGAGAAAGAGGTTGCGGTAGGTGCTTCTCATCGGTCTATCCTCACTGAGGGTTGATACACTTGGGTGTCCGTTGTAGGCTAGTAGCGCAGGAGCATCCGGCGCGCCGAAGGCTTCGGTTTGCCTGCTTTGTCCCGCTTGTTCGCGCCGCCGCCCATCGGCCAGATCAGGTCCGTCAGCAGAGACGACGGCCTGCGGTAGTAGAGCCGGCTGCTGCCGGCGTCCAGGGACTTGAACTCGACGCTGCCCCGGGCCGTGATGCTGCCGGTGAGCGTGATCGAGGCTTCGATCGACACGTCGCCGTCGGAGAATAACTGGCCTGAGAGCTTCAGATCGACCCCGTCCTTGGCCTTCAGATTGCCGCTGGCGTAGAGCGCCAGGCGCGTGTCCTCACCGGTGGCCGTCAGGTCGTGCTTGATCTCGACGCTGTTCTTGACCAGGAAGACGCCGTAGCCCGAGAGGGTCGTCGGCGCGTCGGTCTTGAGGTTGCCTTGGACGTACCAGACCATCGGCTGCTCGTAGGTCCCCAGGTCGTAATGGCCCGAGAGCCGCAGGTCGCCGTCGGTCTGGCGCGTAGCCAGGTGCTGGTAGTCTTCGGCCTTGAACTCGTCAATCTCGATCTGCGTGACGCTGGAGTGATGGCCCGGCAGGCCCGTCGGGTTGTAGACGGGCGAGAAGGCGGCGTCGGCGCGGTTCGCCGGCTTGACGTCGCTGCCGGCATAGCCGAAGCCCCTGACGGAAACGCCATCGAGCTTGAGTTCGAGCGTTTTGTTGGCGAAGAGGCTGGCGTTGATGCGCTCCGAGGGATCGTCGTGATGCTCGACCAGGAGCACGTGTTCGAGCTTGATGTCGTCCGCGCTGGTGACGGCGTACTGGAAGAAGGGCGGCAGCGTGATGTCGAGCAGGCCGCCGGGGCCGACGTAGAGGCCCTTGTCGGTGGTGCCGGCGGGTGCGCCGGTGATGAGGCTGCGGCCCGAGGCCGCCAGCGCGTCGCGCACCTGCTGCGGCGAGGCGTGCGGATTTTTGGCCAGGAACATGGCCACGGCGCCGGTGACGTGGGCCGCCGCCATCGACGTGCCGGACATCACGGCGGTCTGCGCCGGATCGGCGTCGTAGTCGCTGCTGAGCGAGCGGATGTCCACGCCGGGGGCCAGGATGTCGACGAGCGGGCCGTGGTTCGAGAAGGCAGCAAAGCCCTGGTCGGGGCCGCAGGCGCCGACGGTGATGGCCGCCTCGACGTGCGCCGGCGAGACGCTGGCGGCGTCGATGCCGTGGTTGCCCGCCGAGAGGACGAAGACGACGCCGTTGGCGATGGCGGCTTCGATGGCTTCGTCGAGGCCGACGTTTTCGTCGGTGTCCACGTCGGCTCCCAGGCTCATGTTGACCACCATCGGGACGCCCGGGTTGGCGAGCTTCTGTCCGAGGACGTATTCGACCGCCGCGATGGCCGTCGAGAGGGCGGTGGTGCCGTCGGCGTCTACCACCTTGAGGCTGTGCACCTGGCCGTTGCGCGAGACGACACCCTCGGTGCCGTCGCGCTGCTTGGCGGCCACGATGCCGGCCACGTGCGTGCCGTGGCCGTCGGTGTCGTCGCCGGCGTCCGGGGTGTTGGTGGTGAAGTCGTAGCGGCTCTCCACCCGTACGTTGCGATGCGAGACGCCGGAGTCGATGACGAAGATGTCCACGTCGCGCGCTTCGCGGCGGTCGATCTCGTCGGCGCCGGTGGCGGTGATGCCCCAGGGGGCGCCGCCGCCGTCGTCGTCGTCGCCGCCGCCCTGGTTATCCGGCGGCACGTCTTCCACCTCCACGTCCGGCTCGAACCAGAGCACGTCGGGATCGGCCTCGAGGAGCGCGATGAAGTCGTCGAAGTTGTTCACGCCCAGGCTGTCGAGCACTTCGATGGCGAGGCCGTTGAAGACCTTCTCGTACTGGTAGCGTTCGAGCACGCGGTAGCGTTCGAGGATGCGGAAACGGTCGAGGACCCGGTGCTTGTCCATGACGCCGTTCCTGAGGCGCATGATGAAGCCGAGGCCGTTGTTGCCGTCTTTGCTGGCGCTGCTCACGGCCCGGTTCAGCAGATGCGCGTTGCGGAACTTGTTCGTCGTCTTGTACTCGACGATCTCCGGGCCTTCCTGGCCGGTGATCACGTCGGTGCAGCCGGTGAGGCCCCCCAGGACCAGCAGCGCCACCGCCGCCAGCATCCCGATCCCGTGACGTTTGAAAACTCGCATGGTATCCTCCTTTGAGAACGCTTTTCTTGATGGCCGTCGAACGAGCCGAGGGCAACCGCGTCAGGGGCCGCGTGCCCTCGTGTGCCGTCTTTTTGCAAAAACATCTCCAAAGGAGGCTCCTAAATCGCCCCGAACGCGGCGCAACGCCCGTTTTCAGGGGTTTGGCGCGTGCCGTCCGTTTCACGATGTCCGCATGCCGTCGCCGCGCGCCCCCGCCGGCGTGCCCGTACTGCCGCCCGGCGGCTGTGCCCGTTGGAAAAAGCCTCGCGCGCCGTGCTGCCGCCTCGCAGCCATAGAGACATGGTGAATCTGAATCGGGCCTCGAAGAATCTCTAAGAAAAAGTGGCCGGCGGCTGCGGCCTGGCCGGCGCCCGTGGCACGGCACGGATTCGGCGTTACGTCGCGTAACGGTTTCGGTAGAAGGGTAACCGCGCCGAAAGGCGCCCCGACGCTGCCAGGAGGCGGCGTCAGCGGGGCGCAGCGCCCCCCGCCCGGCGATCCGCTGCCTTGTTCGACCTCATCCGGAGACGTCCGTCGTCCAGACTCCCCAAAACGGCGAAAGCGGGCCTGCGTGATCGCAGACCCGCTTTCCCTCCCCCCTTCT
>JBFGTT010000554.1:0-2986 GCA_041565995.1 Rhodothermales bacterium | reverse complement strand
CGCGGCGGCCTGAAGGCGGGCACGCGGCCTGCCGCCGGTTCCTCGTCATATGCAACGGTCCGTCCATGCGGTTGAGATTAGCGCTTCTGTTCTTGGGTTTGCTCGTGGCGCCGAGCGCCTCGGCGCAGCTTGAGGAAGGCATCACCCGGTACCGCGTCAAGCGGCTGGCCGAGATGTCCGGCATCCACGACACCATCGAGGGGCAGGTCCAGTTTATCCAGCAGACGCTCGGCGCCTCGGGCGGCGGGCTGACGCCGGCGCAGCAGGAGAGCCTGACGGGGCTGGTCGCGCGGACCTTCGTCGTCGATTCGCTCTACCAGGAGGCGCTCCGGCGCATCCAGGCCGGCTACGACGCCGACCGCGTGGTGGCCGTCACATCGTGGCTCCAGTCGGCGGAGTCGCAGGCGTTTCACCGCGCCCAGCGAGAGGCCCTGAAAGCTACGCAGGACGCCATTGACCGTTTTTACAGCCGCGTCAATACCGACGCGCAGATCCAGGCGCGGCGGCCCCTCATCCAGCGCCTCGACGCGGCGATGGGGGCTACGCGGCAGACCGTCGAAGCCTCGCTGCTGCTGGCCGCGATCCGCTACCAGGGCGACCTCCTGGCCACGCTCGACGGCGACCCCCGCCTGCGCAGCCGCGCCCGCGCCGACAGCCTGGTTCGGACGATGACGGCGGCCTACCTCGACGAGATCCGCCCGCAGGTCCAGGCCCGCTACGCCGAGGCCGTGCTCCGGTCGCTGCTCTTTACCTTCCGCAAGGCTTCGCCCGAACAACTCGAAGCCTGGATCGGTTTTTTTGAATCGAACGACGGGCGCTGGTACACCGGCGTCTTGCTCGCCGCCGTCGACGACGCCTTCGCCGGGGCCGTGGCGCAGGTCGAGCACGGCCTCGCCGGGCTGATCGCCGCGAAGTAAGGCGGACGAGACGACGAAAGGGCGATCTTCTCGTCGATTACTTGAAGCGAACTCGCCTGTATCTTGCACACCGAGCCACGGAGGCTTGACATCCTGTACTGCCATGAGAACCTACGAAGAAATCGATAGACTGTTAGAGCGTGCGCACACGCTCGGGAGGTATCTTTGACGTCGATCGACGCCAGGAGCACATCGCCGCGCTGAACCGCCGCCGCCTCGAACCCGGCTACTGGGACGACCCCGCCGCCGCGCAGGTCACCGAAAAGGAGATCGCCGCCGAGCAGGAGTGGGTCGATAGCTGGCTGGCGCTGCGCCGGCAGGCCGACGACGTCGAGACGCTGCTGGAGCTGGCCGCCGAAGAAGACGCCGACCTGCGCCGGGAGATCGAGGCCGAGGCCGAACGCCTCGAACAACAACTCGACGACCTCGAACTGCGCAACATGCTCGGCGGCCCGGACGACCACCGCAACGCCATCCTGACCATCAACCCCGGCGCCGGCGGCACCGAAAGCCAGGACTGGGCCGACCTGCTCGTGCGCATGTACGTCCGCTGGGGCGAGCGCAAGGGCTTCAAGGTGGAGATGCTCGAATACCAGCCGGGCGACACCGCCGGCATCAAGAGCGCCTCGATCCGTTTCGAAGGGCGCTACGCCTACGGCTACCTCAAGTCCGAGTCCGGCGTGCATCGCCTCGTGCGCATCTCCCCGTTCGACTCCAGCGGACGGCGCCACACCTCCTTCGCCAGCGTCTTCGCCTATGCCGAGGTGGACGACACCATCGAGGTGGAGGTGCGATCGGACCAGCTCGAGTTGCAGACGTTCCGTTCCGGCGGCAAGGGCGGGCAGAACGTCAACAAGCTCGAGACGGGCGTGCGGCTGATCTGGACCGGCGAACTCTCCAACGGCGAGGCGGCCAGGGTGGTGGCCGAGTGCACCGAGGAGCGCAGCCAACTCCAGAACCGAGAGCGCGCCCTGACGATGCTCAAGAGCCGCATCTACCAGCTCGAACGCGAGATCCAGGAGGCCGAGAAGAACAAGCTGGAGGCGCAGAAAAAGAAGATCGAGTGGGGCAGCCAGATCCGCTCGTACGTCTTCCAGCCCTACACCATGGTCAACGACCACCGCACCGAAACCAAGGTCACCGACGTGCAGGCCGTCATGAACGGCGACCTCGACGTGTTCATCAAGGCGTACCTGCTGCAAGCGGCGAACGCCTGATTTACGTATGGACGTGTGGAGGGATAGACTTATGGACGAGTAGTGCGTTGAGAGGCTGGTTCGCCGACGGAGATCCTTTTTTGGCTCGTCCACACCCCCGCACCCTCACCCTCGGGAAAATGCCCGACCGGCTGAACTTCGACTTTCTGGTGATCGGCAGCGGGGTGGCGGGGTTGTCCTACGCGCTCAAGGTGGCCGAGCATGGCAGCGTGGCGATCATCACCAAGAAGGAGCGCGCCGAGTCGAACACGAACTACGCGCAGGGCGGCATCGCGGCGGTGATGGACGAGCACGACAGCCACGCGAGCCACCTCGAAGACACGCTCGACGCCGGCGCGGGGCTGTGCGACCGCGAGGTCGTCGAGGCGGTGGTGGCCGAAGGGCCGGATCGGATTCGGGACCTGATGGCCCTCGGCGCGGCCTTCACGCGCAAGCAGGGGCGGTTGCACCTGGGGCGCGAGGGCGGCCACTCGGCCCACCGCATCGTGCACGCCGCCGACGCCACGGGCCGCGAGGTCGAGCGCGCGCTGCTGGCCAACGTCCGCGACCATCCCAACATCGAGGTCTTCGAGTACCACTTCGCCGTCGAACTCATCACCGAGCACCACCTGGGGCAGCACGTGAGCCGGCTGCGCCCGGACATCCACTGCTTCGGCGCCTACGTCTACGACGAGCAGGCCGACCGCGTCAAGACCTTTCTGGCGAAGGTGACGATGCTCGCCAGCGGCGGATCGGGCCAGGTCTACCTGCACACGACGAACCCGGAGATCGCCACCGGCGACGGCGTGGCGATGGCCTACCGCGCCAAGGCCCGTATCGCCAACATGGAGTTCGTGCAGTTCCACCCCACCT
>JBFGTT010000553.1:0-2993 GCA_041565995.1 Rhodothermales bacterium | reverse complement strand
GTCGGAGAACGGGCAGCGGAGGGCGGGGAGCGAGATCCGAAAATCGCCCTCCGCTACCCGCTCTCCGTCCTCCGCTTCCCGCCTTCCGCGTTCGTCGGCGGGTGCGATTTCATTCCAGGAGCGCGCGGTTTATCTTGAGGGCCGACGCTTTTTCCCTCTCCCGTGATCTCCTCGCCGCGCATGGTTCGTTTACGCGTTTTGCTCGTCCTCGCCGCGTGCCTGCTGCTCGGCCTTCCGTCGACGGCGCGGGCGCAGGCGGCGGATCCCGGCGCGCGGCGGGAGGCGCTCTTCGCCTCGTACGCGGCCTTCAAAGACGCGCTGGAGACCGCCTCGGGAGATGCTGCCGCGCTGGACGCCTTCTGGCAACGCCTCCTCGACGCGCACCAGGTGCCCTTCGCCCACGGCGACTCCGTCGCTTTTCTCTACCGGGGCGAGGCCGGGCGCGTCGTCTGGAACGGCGACTTCAACGGCTGGGGCGGCGACACCACGTTCGCCAACGCCGGCGCTCGCCTCGACGGCACCGACCTCTGGATCCTGGAAACCGCCTTCCCCCCGGACGCCCGCCTCGACTACAAGATCGTCCTCGACGACGACGCGTGGATCCTCGATCCGGCCAACCCCTGGCAGCAGTGGAGCGGCTTCGGGCCGAACTCCGAGTTGCGCATGCCCGCCTACGTCTACCCGCACGAGACCCTCCCCCGGCCCGGCCTCCCGCGCGGCACGCTCGGCGAGGCGCAACGCCTCGATAGCGGCGTGCTGGGCTACGCCGTCGCCTACCGCGTCTACACGCCTGCCGGCTACGACACCCTGGCAAACCTGCCCGTGCTCTACGTCACCGACGGGCACGAGTACGCCGACGAACGCCTGGGCAGCCTACCCGTCGTGCTCGACAACCTGGTCGCCGGCGGCCTCGTGGCGCCCGTGCTGGCGGTCTTCGTAGATCCCCGCGAGCCGGAACGTCCGGAAAATAACCGCCGCCGCAGCGAGTACGCCGACGACTACGCCGCCTTCGCCGCCTTCCTCGCCGATGAACTCGTGCCTGCCGTCGACGCCGCCTACCGGACCGATCCGTCGCCGGAGGCGCGGGGGATCCTGGGCACGTCGCTGGGCGGACTTTTTGCGGGCTACCTGGGCGCGGCGCGGCCCGGCGTCTTCCGCCGCATCGCCATCCAGTCGCCCGCCTTTTTCTACGACGCCGAGCACAACCAGGACCGCGTCTACCACGCCTACGCCGGGCAGGACCGGTTGCCGCTGCGGATCTTCATGAGCACCGGCGCCATCCGCGACACCGAGGAGGGCGCCCGCCGGATGCGCGCGGTGTTCGAGCAAAAGGGCTACCCGCTGCGCTACGTGGAGGTCAACGAAGGCCATTCGTGGGGCAACTGGCGGGCGCTGCTCGACGACCTGCTCGTCTACCTCTGGAACCGATGAACCTGCGCGGCATCAGGCGTTCCGGCCCCCGGTGGGCGCGCCGCGCCTGGGCGGCGGTGCGCCTGCTGCGCCCGCTCAACGTGGCGATGATCCTGGTGGGCGTGGCCCTCGGCGGGGTGCTTTCGGGCGGCGTCGGCGCGGTGCAGGGGGTGGCTGCGGCGCGGCTGCTGCGGGCGGCACTCTCGGCAGCCATGATCGGCGCGGCGGCCAACGCCCTCAACGACGTCTTCGACCTGGAGATCGACCGCGTCAACCGGCCTGAGCGTCCGCTGCCCTCGGGGCTGGTTTCGGTAGGCGCGGCGCGCGGCCTCGCGGGCGTCGGGACGGCGGGCGGGCTGGTGCTGGCGGCCACACTCTCGACGACGCACCTGGCGCTGGCGCTGGGCGTGGTGGGGATGCTGCTGGTCTACAACGCCGCGCTCAAGCGCGTGGCGCTGGCGGGCAACGCGGTGGTGGCGCTGGTGATCGGCACGGCGCTCCTCTACGGCGGGTGGGCCGTCGGGCCGCCCGGCCCGGCGCTGATAGGCGCCGCCTTCGCGTTTTTGACGACGCTGGCGCGCGAGATCGTCAAGGACATCGAAGACGTGGCGGGCGACGCCGCCGCCGGGGCGCGGACGCTGCCGCTGGTTCTGGGCGTCGGCGCCTCGACGCGCGCCGTGCTCGGCCTGCTCGTCGTGACGCTCCTGCTGACGCCGCTGCCGTTTCTGGTGCTCGACTACACGGGCCTCTTCCTGGTGCTGATGCTCGCCGCCGACGGCCTGCTGCTGCGCGCGCTGTGGCTGCTGCTGGATCCGCAACCGGAGCAGCAAGCCCGGCAGGCCAGCCAGGTGATGAAAGCCGTCATGGCAGCCGGGATGGCGGCGCTGGCCCTCGGCGCCATCGTGCAGGTGGGAGGATGAAGGGGGGTGAATGATGAAGATCGAACAAGACACGAGGCGAAGCCGACTGACGGAGTACATGTCGAGGGAGGAAGGATCTGTCTTTTCCTGCGGCCTTCAGCATCCCTGGTTCGATGGACGCAAACTTTTTCCCCTGCAACTCCTTACAAGAAGCTCGTATGAGCGGAGCGCCTGCGGGGCGTGTCCGGGCGAGCCGCCGGGCCGGCCTGTTTTTTTGCCGGTGCGTGCGTGATCGACGGCGCCCCCTCCGGCATCCTTCCGGACGCAATCTCTCCTGTTGATGGTAAGCCCACGCGGATTCGACAGCGCCCTCGTCGAGCAGGCGCAGGCCGGCGACGACCGGGCGCGGGAGCGCCTGCTGCGCAACCTCGAACCGGTGCTGCGGGCCTTCTTCATCAAGCGCATCGGCTACAAGTCCGCCGTCGACGACCTGATCCAGAACACGCTGCTGCGCGTGCACGGGGGGCTGGCCGCCCTCAAAGACGCGCGCCGCCTCAAAGCCTTCGCCATGAAGGCCGCCCTCTTCGAACTGCACGACCTCTACCGGGGGCGCTACGGCCCCAAGGAGAGTCTCTACGATCCCGACTTCCCGCCCGAGCCTGCCGGCCACGACGCCCCGGCGGGCGCCGGCGTGGACGTCGAGCGCGCCCTCGCCGTGCTGAC
>JBFGTT010000552.1:0-2998 GCA_041565995.1 Rhodothermales bacterium | reverse complement strand
GGCCCGATGGGATGTTGCGGGAAGCGCCGGTCGATCTGGTCGAAGAGTTTCTGAGCCTGCTCGAACTTCATGTCGTAGAGCAGGTCGAGGCCGCGCTTGGCCTGGAAGCGCACCAGGGCGTCGTCGAGCACCGAAGCGCCGGCCCCGGCGCCGCCGTTGGGCTGCGCCTGCGCCGCGCCGGTGGCCATGCACAGCACCGCGAGGGCGGCGGCCAGAAAGGATCGGATCGGCATCGAGGGAGGTCTCCGCATGGTGGTTGTGCTGTAACAGAGGCCCGAAATGGCGGTTCCAACGCCCCACCTTCGGGTATCGTCCCGGAGGGTTTCCGCCCTAAGAAAAAAGCCGCGCCAAAGTCGAACGGCGCGGCTTTCCAGCATCGAGCGGTTAGCTTTCAGCGGTCAGCTTCAAGATGCTTTCGCTGAAAGCTGATCGCTGAGGGCTACCTACCCTCAGAAGAGTCGGCGCGTGGCGGTGTAGACGAGGCCGACGCAGAGGATCTTGGCCAGGTCGAAGAAAACAAAGCGCAGCCAGCCCTTGTCGATGGATTCCCACCACGTGGCGTGCTCCGCCGCGAAGTGCAGCCACACCACCCCGACGGCGAAGAGCACCGCCGAGCCGGCCAGCAGCGCCAGCACGCTGCCCGTGAGCGTGTTCCAGCGCCGGGAGAGCCGCCCGACGACCGCCGCCGAGAGCGGCATCGCCAGCAGGTAGCCCGCGCTCGCGGCGCCAAAGAGATAGGCCGGCCCGAAGCCGTCGCCGGCGAAGACGGGCAGGAACAGGCCCAGCGTCAGGTACAGCGCCATCGCCAGCAGGCCGTTGCGCCCGCCCAGGTACAGGCCCGCGCCGTAGACGGCCAGCGTCTGCAACGTGACGGGCACCTCCCACAGGTAGATCCGCACCTGCGCCCCGAGCGCCGTGAGCAAGGCAAAGCCGACGACGCCCAGCACCTGCACGGCGGCGGATGCCCGCTCCTGGCGCAGCGCATCGACCGGGGCGACACGAGGAGAGTGAAGGATGAGATGCGTGGACATGGACGGCCTGGAAACGAAGGATTGAAATCGGCGGGGGCGTGCGAGTGCGAGAATAAGCAAGCGTACGCAGAAGTTCCACCGCTCGCCGCCGCCCGAACCGTGGAGATTTGCAGGATTACGGCTTGTGACGGGCGGACGAGCCGAACGGGTTGGGGAGGCCGCCCGCATCCCCTTGCGCCTACCGGCTCTTTTCGCCTCCTCCGCTGTAGAAATGTTTTACCCGCCACGCTCCTCTAGCTTAAATTAATTAGCTAAAAATAATTCTCGGCGGAACAAAGTTGAGCAAACGGGATTGAACTCCTTCAAGTTGTTAACAACACGCGAGGTGTACGCCATGCAAAAGTGGGAGAAAGTACCCGCCGAGATGTGGGCCGAAGTCGATCCCGACGCCATCCGCTTCACCACGCTCTTCGACGAGATCGTGTTCGTCAACGGACAGATCGCCTACCGGGCGCACACGCCGGACCACAGCGGCCCGCTGCGCCAGCTTTTCCTGGAGATGTGCCAGCGCTTCAGCCACCTGCCCTTCGCCGCGCCCGAAGCATCGTCGTAGCGATGACGCATCGCCGCGTGCCGGATTGCACGCAGAGGTCCGTCCCCGGCGAGCCGCGCCCCGCGCAGCAACACGCTGCTCACGCCGCCTCCGCCGTGGCCGCTGCCGGCTCGTAGTTGAGGCGGGGGCCGAGCCAGCGTTCGACGGCCTCGACGGCCATCCCCTTGCGCCGGGCGTAATCTTTCACCTGGTCGCGGCCCAGGCGGCCCACGTCGAAGTAGGCCGCTTCGGGGTGGGCCAGGTAGAGGCCGCAAACCGACGCCGCCGGATGCATCGCCAGGTTCTCGGTCAGCGCGATGCCGGTGGCCGCCTCCGCATCCATCAACGTCCAGAGGGTGATTTTTTCGGTGTGGTCGGGGCAGGCCGGGTAGCCGGGCGCCGGGCGGATGCCGCGATAACGCTCGGCGATGAGCGCCTCGCCCGTGAGGTTTTCGTCGGGCGCGTAGCCCCAGAATTCGCGGCGGAGGCGCTCGTGGAGGCGCTCGGCGAAGGCTTCGGCGAGGCGGTCGGCGAGGGCCTTGACGAGCAGGGCCTGGTAGTCGTCGTGGTCGCGCTCGAACTGCCGCACGAGCGCCTCTACGCCGTGCCCGGCGGTGACGGCGAAGGCGCCGACGTAATCGGCCACGCCGGAATCCTTGGGCGCGACGAAGTCGGCCAGGGCGCGGTTGGGGCGGCCGGGCGTCTTGCGCGCCTGCTGCCGGAGCGTGTGCAGCACGGCGCGGACCTCGCGGCGGGCCTCGTCGGCGTAGAGTTCGAGGTCGTCGCCGGTGCTGTTGGCGGGCCAGAGGCCGACGACGCCGCTGGCGCGCAGCAGCTTTTCTTCGACGATGCGGTCGAGCAGGCGGTTGGCGTCGTCGTAGAGCACGCGGGCCTCGCCGCCGACGGCGGGGTCGTCGAAGATGCGCGGATACTTGCCCTTGAGTTCCCAGGCGATGAAGAACGGCGTCCAGTCGATGTAGGCGCGGAGTTCGCCGAGCGGATAGTCGTCGAAGACCTGGACGCCGAGGCGGTTGGGCTTCGTGATGGGCACGGCGTCCCAGTCGCACCGGAAGGCGTTGGCGCGGGCGGCGTCGAGCGGCAGGTAGGTCTTGCGCGCGGCGCGGCCGTTATGCCGGGCGCGCTCCTCCTCGTAGGCGGCGGCCACCTCGTCGAGGAACGCCGCGCGCTGCTCGTCCGACATCAGGCTGCTCACCACGGCCACACTGCGCGAGGCGTCGAGGACGTGGACGACCGACCCGTTGTAGTGCGGCGCGATCTTGACGGCCGTGTGCACGCGGCTGGTGGTGGCGCCGCCGATCAGCAGCGGCAGCTTCATCTCGCGCCGCTCCATCTCCGCCGCCACGCTGACCATCTCGTCCAGCGACGGTGTGATCAGGCCGCTCAGCCCGATCATGTCGGCGTTCTCCTCGATGGC
>JBFGTT010000551.1:0-2998 GCA_041565995.1 Rhodothermales bacterium | reverse complement strand
CTCGTCGATGAAGACGATGCCGGATTGCTGCACCCGTTCGAGCGCCTCCTGCGTGACGCGGTCCATGTCGATGAGCTTGTGCGCCTCCTCCTTCGTCAGCAGGTCGAGGGCTTCCGGAAGCCGGACGCGGCGTTTCTTGCTGCGCTTGCCGCCGAGGTTGCCGAAGAGGTCCTGCAAGTTCATGCCCATCTCTTCGAGGCCCATCGGCCCGAAGACTTGCAGCATGGGCGTCTGATCGGCCTGCACTTCGATCTCGACTTCGCGCTCGTCGAGGTCGCCGTTGCGCAGCATCTCGCGGAAGCGCTCGCGCGTGCGCTGGCTGCGGTCCTCGGCCTCTTCGGCCTCGGTGGGGGCCATGACGAAGCCGGGACCGGAGACGAGCGCGGCGGACTTGGCGCGGTGGGTGGCGGGCAGCAGCAGGTCCAGGATGCGCTCTTCGGCCAGTTCACGGGCGCGGGTCTGCACGCCCTCCTGGTGCTCCTCGCGCACCATGTTGATGGCGATGTCGGTCAGGTCGCGGATCATGCTGTCGACGTCGCGCCCGACGTAGCCGACTTCGGTGAACTTGGTGGCTTCGACCTTGATGAAGGGAGCGTCGGCGAGGCGGGCCAGGCGGCGGGCAATTTCGGTTTTGCCCACGCCCGTCGGACCGATCATGATGATGTTGCTGGGCATGATCTCGTCCCGCATGTCCTCGTCGGCGTTTTGCCGGCGCCAGCGGTTGCGCAGCGCGATGGCTACGGTGCGCTTGGCGTCGGTCTGGCCGATGATGTATTTATCCAACTCCGCCACAATCTCGCGGGGCGTCAGCTCCTTCTTCATCCCTTTTCGGATCTATAGGAATCGGCGCGGCGGGCTTGAGGCGCTCCGGCTGCCGCTAGCGATGCTCTTCGTCTTCTTCCTCGGCGTAGTCGTCGAGGACGTCCTCGTCGGTTTCGGCGGCCACGCCGTTGGAAGAGGCGTCCTCTTCTTCGTAGTCCTCGGCGTAGTCGTCGGTGTATTCATCCTCGGCGAACTCTTCCTCTTCGTAGTCGTCCTCGGCGTAGTAGTCGTCGTGCTCGTCGCCCTCGTCGTAGTCCACCGGGAAGTCCTCGGGCTGATCCCGTGCGTACATTTCCTTCTGGATGGCGGCTACGTCGGGGTGCTGCGCGTCGATGAGCAGCACGGTGTAGTCGTACGGGAAGCCGCGCCGTTTTTCGAGCCAGACGGCGCCGGCGTCCTCGAGTTCGCTGATGAGGGACTTGGGGTCGTACTTCTCGTCGTCGAGCAGTTCGGAGAGCTTGCGCAGCAGCGGCGTCAGGTAGACTTCCTCGTACTGGCCGAAGTGTTCCTCGATGATTTCGAGGGCACGGTGGGCGCCTTCGTCGGTGATGGCGCGGTACTGGACAGGCTCCGGGCGGGTCTGCGGCTGGGCCGGCGCGCCGCGATGGCTCGTCGTCGCGAGCGAGCGGCGGGCCGGGTCGCTGAGCAGGTTGACGGCGTTGAGGAACACGTCGTCCTCGACGCCGGGCAGGTGCTCGGTCGAAGGCGGCGGGGCAAACGTGGCGATGAGCGCGCGGCAGCCGTAGCGTTTGAACTGTTGCACCAGCGGCAGGTAGGGGCGGTCGCCGGTCACCATGACGAAGGTCCGCACGTCGGGGCGGTTGTGCAGCACCTCGACGGCGTCTACGCAGAGCTGGATCTCGGCGGCGTTCTTTTGCAGCGTCGCCGGCACGAAGCACGGTTCGATGCCCCGCAGGTAGAGCGCCCGCTGGATGTACTGCCCGTTGCCGTGCATCTCCCCGAAGTCGGCGTAGGCCGTAATGAGCGCCGTGTTCGTGCGCATCTCTTCGAGCAGGTACCGGCGCACCTCATCGAGCATCTCGCTGATGAGTTCGTCGGGGCGTCCGCGTGGACCAATTCGGCTGTGGAGGTAGCTGAAGAGGTTTTCGTAATCGACGAAAATAGCTGCCCGGTGGTCCTGCGTGCGTGACTTGTCGGGTTCTGGATGGGAGTAGCGCATGGTCGTTAACTCTGAGGGTGGATGTGGGATAGAGGAGCCTAGACCGCAGCCGTCGCTGCATCGATTTCCAGAATCGTGGTGTGGTGATTCGTATAAATGCAGATGTCGGCTGCAATCGAAAGCGCTTCCTGGACCACGTCGCGGGCCGAGAGGCCGTCGGCGTGATGCAGCAAGGCGCGGGCCGCAGCCAGGGCGTAGGCTCCCCCCGAACCGATAGCCAGGACGTCGTCGTCAGGCTCGATGACATCGCCGCTACCGCTGATGAGCAACAATCGTTCCGGCGCCGCTACCGCCAGCAACGCCTCCAGGCGTCGCAGGTAGCGATCTGTCCTCCAATCTTTCGCCAACTCGACGGCCGAACGGGTGACATTGCCCCCGTATTGTTGCAGTTTTTCCTCGAAGCGCTCGAACAACGTAAAGGCGTCGGCGGTAGCGCCCGCAAAGCCGGCCAGGATCTTGCCGTCGAAGAGCGCGCGCACCTTCTGCGCCTTATGTTTCATCACGGTCGTACCCATGGTTGCCTGTCCGTCCGAGCCAAGCGCGACTTTGCCGCCATAGCGAACACCCACTACGGTGGTGCTCCGTAGAGCGGCCTGCTGAGGAAGGGTCATGAGATCTATCGAAGGTTCGCTGCACGCGCCGGCGGTGCACCGGGGGCCGGCGAGCCGGTTCGCTCGCAAAACAGCCGAAGGTACGCGCCGACGGGCGGGCCGACAATGGGAAACCTCCCCTTTCCGTGTTGGGAGTTTTCCCCATACAGGGATGGCCTGGCGTGCATAAACCTTTATGTTTTCTAAAACCTGCTCGTTACTTGCTTGGGTGCCGGAGTGGGGTAGAAGCCCTTATACACGTAGCAGGGTTCCTCGTGTTCGCGGAAAACCGAATTTTCTTTAGGGAATTCGAGGAATGTTCCCAATTTGTTTCCGGGAGCTAGGGTTCATAGCGGGCCAGCAGCGCCACCACGCGATCCTGCGCCGCGCGCACGTGTCGGCTCGG
>JBFGTT010000550.1:0-3001 GCA_041565995.1 Rhodothermales bacterium | reverse complement strand
ATTCGGATGCTCGCCACGCGGGCCATCGAACGCCTGATGGTGAAGGTCAAAGGCGAGAGCCGTCCGGGCATCGAACAACATAGCCTGCCCCTCGAACTGGTCCTCCGCGAGTCCACCGGGGATAGCCTACCGCCCCAGGCCGGTGACGCCGGCTCTCCCTGAAGGGCTTGCCCTCGCTTATCCTAGGATGCAAACGCAGCAGGATCAGCCATGAATACAACGGCACCTACGATTGCGCGATGCTCGGTCGCGACGTTGATGGTCTTGACGTGCCTGCTTGCTCCGGCTTCGATCTACGCGCAAAGCTGGGAACTGGTCTGGTCCGACGAGTTCGACTACACCGGGCTGCCCGATTCAGACCGATGGGGCTACGACGTGGGCGGGGATGGCTGGGGCAACAGCGAAGCCCAGTTTTATACGGAAAGCCGCGCCGAAAACGCGCGGGTCGAAAACGACGTGCTCGTCATCGAAGCGCGCAAGGAAAACGTCGGCGGCAACGCCTACACGTCGGCCCGGTTGGTCTCGCGCGGCAAAGGCGACTGGACGTACGGCCGCATCGAGGTGCGGGCTAAGCTGCCCTCCGGTCGGGGCACCTGGCCGGCTATCTGGATGCTGCCCACGGACTGGATCTACGGCGACGGCGGCTGGCCCGACAACGGCGAGATCGACATCATGGAGCACGTCGGTTTCGATCCGGGACGCGTGCACGGATCCGTCCACGTCAACGCTTTCAATCACCTCCTGGGCAACCAGAAATCGTCGGTCAAAACCGTTGCAGACGCCGAGACGGCCTTCCACGTGTATGCCATCGAATGGACCCCCGGACAGCTTGATTTCTTCATCGACGAAACGGTGTACTTCCGGTACGTCAACGACAACCGGGGCTGGACGACCTGGCCGTTCGACCACGCTTTTCACCTGATTCTCAACGTAGCCGTCGGCGGCACCTGGGGCGGCCAGCAGGGCATCGACGACAGCATCTTCCCGCAGCGCATGGAGGTCGATTACGTGCGGGTCTATCGCAATGCGGCCGTCCCGGAGGTGACCCTGACGAGCCCCCCGGCGGGCACCACGATTGATACCGGCACGCCACTTCGCATCACGGCGGATGCCTCGGATAGCGACGGCGCCGTCGCGCGGGTGGAATTCCTGCAAGGTGACGGCGTCCTCGGCGAAGTCACCACGCCGCCCTACGAATGGACCGTCGACGACGCCCGGCCTGGATGCTACACCCTGACCGCGCGGGCGACGGACGACCAGGGCTGGATCACGCGTTCGGACACGATCGACGTCCTCGTGGGCGATGGATGTACGCAGTCGCCGTATTTGATCGCACCGAATCCCATCCCCGGCGTCATCGAAGCCGAGTACTTCGACCTGGGCGGCCCCGGCGTCGGCTACCTGGACGTAGACCCTGCGAACAACGGAGGCGGCATACGCCTCGGCGAAGGCGTCGACATCGAAACCACGGCGGACGACGGGGGCGGCTACAACGTCGGCTGGATCGCCACCCGCGAATGGCTCGCCTACACCGTAGACGTGCAAGAAGCCGGCGCCTACACCGTCGAGGCGCGCGTGGCTGTGCCGGGGGCCAGCGGAGCGTTCCAGCTGGAGTTTGACGGCGAGGACAAGACGGGGCCGATCCGGTTCGGCACCACGGGGGGCGGGCAGAACTGGGCCACCGTGCGCACGGAAGGCGTGCTGCTCGACGCCGGGGTCCAGGTCATGCGCCTCCGGTTCACGGACAACAACTACAAGCTCAACAAGCTGATTTTCACGGCGGAGACGGCCACCGCGCTCGAAGCGGAACGGCTTCCGGAGGCGTTCAGCCTGTCCCCAAGCTACCCCAACCCTTTCAATCCGAGCACCCGGATCGCATACACCGTGCCCGCGGCGTCGTTCGTCACCCTGGAGGTCTACGACACCCTCGGCCGGCGCGTTGCGACCCTGGTAGCGCGGCGCCATCGTCCCGGTCGGTATCACGTCGCGTTCGACGCGGGCGCGTTGCCCGGCGGCGTCTATTTCTACAGGATGACGACGCCGACGGCGCAGCACGTGCGCGCGATGACCTTGCTCCGGTGATCGGATGAACGTAGATCCTTTTCCCACCGCCCACCCCATTGCCCTATAGAGCCCCACCTGCTATGTCAAGCCGAATTTACGTCGTTCGAACGGCGCTGATCGTCGCCCTGGGCGGATTCCTCATGGGTTTCGACGCGTCGGTCATCTCCGGCGTCGTTAAGTTCATCGAGTCGGAGTTTGCCTTGAGCAAGCTTCAGTTGGGGTGGGCGGTGAGCTCGTTGACGCTTACGTCTACCCTCGCCATGATGGTGGCGGGGCCGCTGAGTGATGCCCTGGGGCGCAGAAAAGTGCTCTACGCGGCGGCGGTTCTGTATGCGGTGTCGGCCGTCGCCTCGGCCCTGGCGCCCACGTTCTGGTTTCTGGTGGCGGCCCGCATGATCGGGGGGTTGGGCGTCGGCGCTTCGCTCATCATCGCCCCGATGTACATCGCGGAGATTGCCCCGCCGGCGATGCGGGGGCAGATGGTCTCTTTCAACCAGCTCAACATCGTCATCGGTATTTCGACCGCCTTCTTCACGAACTACCTCATCTTGCAACTCGGCCAGTCGGACGCTTCGTGGGCGCAGTCGCTCATGTTCGGGCCGTACAACTGGCGCTGGATGCTGGGGCTGGAAACCCTGCCCGCCATCCTCTACTTCTTCAGCCTCTTCGCCGTGCCCGAAAGTCCACGGTGGCTGGTGATGAAAGGCCACGACGAGGAGGGCTTCGCCATCATGAAGCGCGCCAGCGGCCTGGTCGAGGCGCAGAAGGATCTGGCCGAGGTCAAGCAGAGCCTCGCAGCGGACGCGCACAAGGAAAAAGCCAGGTTCTCCGAGTTGTTTGCTCCGGCGATGCGCTTGGTGCTGACCATCGGGGTCGTCATCGCGATCATCCAGCAAATCACGGGCATCAACGCCGTCTTTTTCTACGCGCCCATGAT
>JBFGTT010000549.1:0-3012 GCA_041565995.1 Rhodothermales bacterium | reverse complement strand
GTAGTCGTAGGCGGGCAGGCTGCCCTGCGGGGTGCGTCCGATGCGGCGGCTGTAGAAGAAGTTAGGGTTGCCCCAGTTGAAGCCCCAGTTGTTGTTCGAGCCGCCGCGGCCGAAGTTGAAGATCGAAGCGCCCTCGATGAAGAAAGGCCGTTTTTCGGGGAAGAACGTCTCGAAATCGCTCAGGTTGACCACCGCCGGATCCACCTCCACCTGCCCGAAGTCCGGGTTGACCGTGCCGTTGAGCGTCAGGTTGCTGGTCAGGCCGACCTTGAAATCGGCGCCGAGGTCGGGCGTAACCTCCGAGCCGTCGTTGAAGGGGTCGCCGGAGGCGGCGTCGGTGAAGGCGGCGCGCGTGGTGACGTAGGGCGTCACTTCGATCTGGCGCGGCGGCCTGATCTCGTCGATGCCGGTCAGTTCCACGAAGCGCGAGACGAAGCCGCTCTCGCTGCGCGGGGTGAAGACCAGGAACTGCTGCTCGTTCTTGCGGGCGATGTCGCGCCGGAAGTTGATGCCCCAGACCTGCCGGTCCTTCTTGTGAAAGCGCAGTTGCGAGTAGGGAATACGCAGTTCGGCGGTCCAGCCTTCGTCGTCGATGCGGACGCGGGCCTGCCAGACGCCGTCCCACGAGTCGTCGTCCCAGTCGTCGTTCATCAACGTGCCGTCGAGGAGCGTGCCGGCGGCGTTGACGGCGAAGTAAAAGCCGGTGCGGCGGTCGAGGTAAGGATCGATAAAAAAGCCAAAGGCGTCGGATTCGAGTTGCGCGTCGCGCCGCCCGAGGCGCGCCAGGATGGAGTCCGGCGCAGAGTCGTACATGCGGGCGCCGATGTAGAGCGCTTCGTCGTCGTAGAGGACGCGGACGACGGTGCGCTCGGTAGGCTCGGCGCCTTCGACCGGCTCACGCTGCTTGAAGCCCTCGATGGCCGGGGCCTGCTGCCACGCCGCCTCGTCGAGCCGCCCGTCGATCGTCAGCGGCAACTCACGGCGCACGGTCTGCACGCGGCGGCGCGGCGGCCCCTGCACCTTGCCGCCCGCATCCACGCCTGCGGCTTGCAGGTTCGGGTCTTTGGCGGGTTCGCGCTGCTGGGCCGTGGCGGGCAGGCACAGCACGAAGAGCAGCAGCAGAAACAAAAGCATCGAGAGGGAAGGGAAGCGAGGGGTCATGGCAGGTGACTGGCTTGGTCGTACAGAGGGCGATGAACCTCACGCCGGGTCCGCAGCAAGGGGGACGGTCCGGGAGGCGCTAATTTTTTAGCACCTTTCTCCGCTACGTGGCTTTGCTGGCAGGGATGCACGGAATAACAAGAACGTCAAACTTTTTTTTCACGAAGGCGCCGCGTCGCGCCGGCGTTATTCCTGAGACACCTGCGGCGCGGCAAACGTTTACATCGGCCTGCCGCACAGGCGAGCGCGTCTCGACGCCCTGTAAGACGTAATGGCACCGCAGAGAGATACAGCGCGCAGGCGATGGCGAAGGGCAATAATTTTTCCCCACCCTGCAAAGATCTGGTGAAGCCCGGCCCGGCGGCGGATTCCCGAACCCGGCCCGCGCGTTGGCCGTCTGATCTGCACGGATTCCGCCAACCCCGACGTGATGAAACCCCGAAACATCCTGATCACCGGCGCCACCGGCTACATCGGCGGGCGGCTGGTGCCGTGCCTGCTCGAGGCCGGCTACCGCGTCCGCTGCTTCGTGCGCGATCCCGACCGCCTCCGCCCCCGAAGCTGGGAAGGCCAGGTCGAGATCGCCGTGGGCGACGCGCTCAAGGCCGAGACGCTCGCGCCGGCGCTCGAAGGCATCGACGCGGCCTACTACCTGATCCACTCGCTCGGCGCGGGCGAGGGCACCTTCGCCGAACGCGATCGCCGCGCCGCCGGCAACTTCGCCCGCGCCGCCGAGCAGGCCGGCGTCCGGCGCATCATCTACCTCGGCGGCATCCAGCCCAAGTCGGACCGGCTCTCGAAGCATCTCGAAAGCCGCCTGGAGACGGGCGACGTGCTGCGCCGGGGCCGCGTGCCCGTGACCGAGTTCCGCGCCGCCGTCATCGTCGGCTCGGGCAGCCTCTCGTTCGAACTCATCCGCTACCTGACCGAGCGCGTGCCGGTGCTGATCACGCCGAAGTGGGTGCGCACGCCCACGCAGCCCATCGCCGTGCGCGACGTGCTGGTCTACCTGACGCAGGCGCTCGTCGTGCCCGAGAGCACGGGGCAGATCATCGAGATCGGCGGCGACGACGTGCTGACCTACGGCGAGATGTTCAAGATCTACGCGAAGGTGCGCGGGCTGCGGCGCCCGCTGATCGACGTGCCGGTGCTAACGCCGCGCCTCTCGTCGCACTGGGTGGGGCTGGTCACGCCCATCACCAGCAAGATCGCCCGCCCGCTCATCGAGGGCCTCGACAACGAGGTCGTCGTCCGCGACGACACCGCCCGGCGGCTCTTCGCCATCGAGCCGATCTCGTACGAGGCCGCCGTGCGCCTAGCCCTGAGCCGCTTCGAGCGCGACGACGTCGAGACGATGTGGAGCGGCGCCTTCTCTTCCAGCATCGACGACGTGGGCGTGATCGAGGAACTCGACGAGACGGAGGGCCTGATCCAGGAACGGCGGCAACTCAAGGTGAACGCCTCGCCCGAAGCGGCTTTCTCGGTCATCAAAAGCCTCGGCGGCGACACCGGCTGGCTCTACGCCGACTGGCTCTGGCGCGTCCGGGGCTTCTTCGACCTGCTCATGGGCGGCATCGGCCTGCGCAAGAGCCGCCGCAGCTACGCCAACGTCCGCGAAGGCGACGCCATCGACTTCTGGCGCGTCGAGGCCGTCGAGGAAAACCGGCTGCTGCGGCTGCGCGCCGAGATGAAGGTGCCGGGCCGCGCCTGGCTTCAGTTCGAGGTCACCCCCACCGACGACGGCGCCACGGTGATCACACAGACGGCGTTCTTCGAGCCGAAGGGGTTGTTCGGTTTTCTTTACTGGTACGTCTTCTACCTGCCGCACCGGTTCATCTTCCCCGGCATGCT
>JBFGTT010000548.1:0-3016 GCA_041565995.1 Rhodothermales bacterium | reverse complement strand
TGTCATCCCGAACGAACGTGAGGGATCCCCGTCGGTAAAACCAGGCTTACATGGAATCGCTGGGGATCCCTCCTCCCTGCAGTCGTCGCGATGACACGGCTTTTGCACAAGCATTTCCCAGAACGGATATAAGGGCGCTTCGTAGAAACGGTGCCAGAGGCACCTTCACGTTTTACGTTTCACTCTTCTTGTTAGCCAGACGTTGGTTAACGGAATCGGTATTACGCCTCCGGCTTGCGTTCGACCCAGATCGTCACGGGGCCGTCGTTGACCAGGTGCACGTCCATCATCGCGCCGAAGACGCCGGTGGCGACGGGCCGGCCCAGGTGCGTGCCGAGCGCGGCGACGAACTGTTCGTAGAGCGCCTCGGCCTGCTCGGGGCGTGCCGAGGCGATGAACGAGGGCCGGTTGCCCTTCTCGGCGTTGCCGTAGAGCGTGAACTGCGAGACCACGAGCGCCTCGCCGCCGGCGTCGAGCAGCGAGCGGTTCATCAGGCCGGCGTCGTCGGGGAAGATGCGCAGGTGGGCGCACTTGCGCGCCAGCCACGCCCCCTCCTGCTCGGTGTCGTCGCGGTGCACGCCCAGCAGGATCATCAGGCCCGGCCCGATGGCTCCGACGGTCCGTCCGTCTACCACGACGGAGGCTTCCTTGACGCGTTGGACGAGGGCGATCATGGGTACCGAGGTGGGCCAAGCTGCGCGCGCAGGTAGGCGGCGAGGGCCTGGAGCGCCCGTCCGCGATGGCTGACGGCGTTTTTTTCGGTGGCGCTGAGTTGGGCGAAGGTGCGCGTCTCGCCTTCGGGCACGAAGAGCGCGTCGTAGCCGAAGCCGCCTGCTCCGCGCTCGGCCTCGGCGATGTGTCCGCCGCAGACGCCCTCGAAATAGCGGATCTGCCCGCCCTCGGCGAAGGCCACGACGGTGCGGAAGCGCGCGGCGCGGTTGCGGTGCCCGGCCAGTTCGCGCAGCAGGCGGGCGCGGTTGGCGGCGGCGTCGCCGTCGGGGCCGGCGTAGCGCGCGGCGTGGACGCCGGGCCGCCCGCCGAGCGCGTCCACCTCCAGGCCCGTGTCGTCGGCCAGGGCGGGCAGGCCGGCGTAGGCGTGCAGCGTGCGCGCCTTTTTGGCGGCGTTGCCTTCCAGCGTCGGCGCGTCCTCGTCCACCTCGGGCGCCCCGTGCAGGTCGGCGGCGCTGATCAGTTCGACGGGCAGGTCGGCCAGCAGCGCGCGGATCTCGGCCACCTTGCCGGGGTTGCGCGTAGCCAGCACGATCTTGAGCGGGGCATCCATGGTCTGGTTGTGCACTACGGAGCCATGCTTTCGCGCTGCCATGCTGTGGGGGGGGTATGGGCGTGTGGGAGCAAAAAACCCTCCCATAGGCCCAACCTCCCACACCCCCATACGCGCTAACCGGCCTGGCTCCTTTTTTGTCGTGTACTATACACCTCAACACGCCAACACCGTCGCGGGTCGCCGGGCGAAGCGTCATCGAGCCGGGGCGGGCGTGTGCTCAAAAAAAATCGGTGCCGCCCGGCGTAACCCTGCCGGTGCGGCGCACGTAATGCTGCACGTTCACGCTACTTTTCATCACCCTGAGAGGGAGGGTATCATGAAAAAGACTGCAGCGAGCAGGCGCATCTATGCGTACCTGCTGGCCGGTGTGCTGGCGCTTGCGGGCGCGGCCCCGGCGCTGGCCCAGGCTCCGGACGCGCCGCCCACGACGGCGGAGACCATCCACAACCTGACCGCCGTGGGGTGGGCCAACCTGGGCATCCAGCTTACGCTCTCGCTCGACTCGCCCGTCGAGCAGATCCGGCAGGAGACCTTGCAGCACATCAACTTCTTCGCCACGCACTACGGCGACCGGGTCGATTTCGCGCGGGCGGTGCCGAGGCTGCTGCGCATCTACGAGACCGACGCGACGGAGGGCTACCGCATCATGGCGCTGACGGCGCTCCACGCCATCGGCGACGCGGGCGCCATGCAATACCTGCGCGAAGCCCTGCGCTGGGAACGCTCCGAGCGCGTCCGGCGCCTGACGCTGGCTGCCCTGGCCGACTACGCGGCCCGCACGCAGGCGCTCTGAGACGGCATCCGGCTGCACGGCATCCGGCTGCTTCGAACGTCCGGCAACGCTACATCGTGGCGGTGGAGACTTCCATCCACTGGCCCTGCGCGTCCTTGACCTCGATCTTGCTCGGGATCAGGCCGCTCTCGTAGACCGCCGTGCCGCTGACGCGGACTTCTTTGGCCATGTGGTCGGCCAGCGGCGCCGACGGCGTGACGAGGAGGTAGACTTTTGCATCCTGCTGGCCGCCTTCGAGCACGGCCACGGGTAGCCCCATGGTGGCGCAGGCGCTGCCGCAGGCGGGCATAGTGTGGTCGTTGCCGGTGTTGGCGTGGTCCAGGCCGTAGCACTTGCTATCGATCAGCGTGCCGGCGACGGTCACCATGCCGGGCGTCTCCATTACCGTTACGGTGGTGTCGGCATCGGGCATATCGGCACCTTGTTGCTCGCCCCCGCAGGCGCCGACGAGCAGCGCCAGGGCGATCAGGCAGACGGCCGGGAGGGGATTGAATCGGTGCATAGCATCCTCGCTGGAAGGTGATGGGTAGGTTTGCCGAGCGCGTCGGGGCGTCGTCGCAGGCAGCCCACGCCTGCTGCGGCAGCACGGCCATCTTTCGACGCGTTGGCGCCGTACCGCCGCCGATGTCTCCTTCAATGGTAGCCTTTTCCGGCCTTATCTGCAAGCGTCTTCAGGCGCCGGCCTCGCGGAGGCGTTGCCAGGCTTGCTGATAGCGCGCCAGGCGGTCCTGGTCCTGCTCGGTGAGGGGGCCGAGCCGCCGCAGGTCCATGTTGTCTTCGAGGTCGGCCCGCTTGATGCGCCGGGCCAGGGGATGCTGCGCCGTGCGCTCGATGAACGCCTCGTAGGACTCTTCCCGGCGCCGCGTCAGGCATTCGACGGCCTCGAGGACCGCTTCGGGGAAGCCTTCGCGGCGCAGGCCGTCGAGCGTCCAGCCGGA
>JBFGTT010000547.1:0-3030 GCA_041565995.1 Rhodothermales bacterium | reverse complement strand
CTTCGTCGAGGCCGTCAAGCGCCGGGCGCCCACGCCGCTCGACGCCTACGACGCCGCCGCCTGGAGCGCCATCAGCCCGCTCTCGGAGCAGTCCATCGCCGAGGGCAGCGCCCCGCAGGTGTTCCCCGACTTCACGCGCGGCCAGTGGATCAAGCGCCGCCCCGTCTTTGCCCTGGATGAGGATTTTTGAGAGGGCGAGCAAAGGTTTGTAAAAGGCTCCTACGGGGTGCACCAATCATCATGGAGGCAACCCTTACGATGCTGAGCAGTACAGGGGAGAAAGATGATCACGAAAGCGGACACAATGACGTGAAGAACCTCACGCGCATCAAGCTCGACCCTGAAGTTATGGGCGGCAAACCCTGCATACGCGGCACCCGCGTCACGGTCGGCACCCTCGTGGGCTTGATAGCCGCCGGCCGTTCCATCGAGGAGGTGCTGGAAGCGTATCCGTACCTGGAGCGTGCAGACGTTCAGGAAGCGCTGTCATATGCGGCCTGGCGATCCGAAGAAGTAGAGCTTGGGCTGTCCTCCCCGTGAAGATCGTGATCGACATGAGCCTTTCGCCCCGATGGGTGCAGTTTCTTGCACGGGCAGGGCACACGGTAGCCCACTGGTCTGAGATAGGGGCGCCTGATGCGCCGGATCGAGAGATCATGGCCTGGGCGCGTCGGGAGGGTTACGTCGTCTTCACGCATGACCTGGATTTTACGGCGCTTCTCGCGACGACGCAGGCTGTCGGACCCAGCGTCGTTCAGGTGCGTGCGCAGGACGTGCTGCCGGAAGGGATGGGCGCGGTGGTGCTGCAAGCGCTTCGCCGGTTCGAGCAGGCGTTGAAAGAAGGTGCCCTCATCTCGGTCGATCCGGGTCGCGCCAGAGCGCGTATTCTCCCGTTCGGGGTCTAGAACGCCTACCCCCCGGCACCCAGCAGCCACCCGACGTAGCCTACGTAGAGCGCCAGCAGCAGCGCGCCTTCCCAGCGGACGAGTTGGAAGCCGGAGCGCATCAGCGGCAGCATCAGCACGGCGAAGGCCGTCATCACCACGAGGTCCGTCATCGCGACGCCCTGCGTTTGCAGCGGGTGCGCCAGCGACGAGAGGCCCAGGATGGCCAGGATGTTGAAGACGTTCGAGCCGACGATGTTGCCCACGGCGATGTCGCCCTCGCGCCGGACGGCGGCCACGAGGCTGGTAGCCATCTCCGGCAGGCTGGTGCCCACGGCCACGATGGTCAGCCCGATGAAGGCTTTGCTCAGGCCCATCGTCTCCGCCACGGCCACCGCGCCTGTGACCAGCAGGTTGGCGCCCACCACGAGCAGGCCCAGGCCGCCGACGACGAAGGCGACGTGCCGCCAGAGCGCGCCTTGCCGCGCGGGCAGCGCTTCGGCAAACTCTTCCTGGAGGCCGCTGTTCATCGTGCGTGCTTTCCAGAGGATGTAGCCGGTGTAGCTGACGATGCCGGTGGTCAGGAGCGCGCCTTCGAGCCGGCCCAGCGCGCCGTCGAGCAGCAGCAGCGCCAGCAGCACCGAGGCGACGACCATCAGCGGCACGTCGAAGCGGAGCAGTTGCGTGTGCACTTTCAGCGGGCGGATCAGCGCCGAGAGGCCCAGGATGAGCGCCACGTTGCAGATGTTCGACCCGACGACGTTGCCGATGGCGATGGCGCCGTTGTCCGAGAGTGCTGCTTGCAGGCTGACGACCAGTTCGGGGCTGCTCGTGCCGAAGGCCACCACCGTCAGGCCCACCACCAGCGGCGTCAGGCCCAGGCGCAGCGCCAGCGCCGCGCTGCCGCGGACGAGGCCCTCGGCCCCGACGTAGAGCAGCGCCAGCCCCAGCGCGATGGAAAGAAGGGATAGGATCATGGTGAGAACACGGGTTAGGGGTAAATAAAAAGACCTCCACCGCCCCGTTCGGGCCGTGAAGGTCTCGCCCTTGTAGCAGGTACCGACCCCGGCGTGCCGGGATGTCCTGACGATGCCTGCCCCTGCTATGTGCAGGTGCTACTCCCCTTCGTGAAGGTCTGCTTACAACGCTCCAACGCCGCGCCGACGAGAAGTTTCTCCCGGCGCATTAAAAGTGGCTTAAAGTGAGGCCGGGCGCCTGGATGGAGGGGCGCCTACTCGGCCTGCGCGGCGGGTTGCGGGTTGTTCGGATCCTGGTTTTCGCCGGGCGACGCCGGGCGGTCGGTGCGCGGCGTCGCGGCAGGCGGGGCCGGTCGATGGATCGTGGGACGGTGGAGGTCGTCGATTTGAAGCTCGCTGGTGATCTCGTGTGTGGCCTTGCGGAACTCGCGGATGCCCTGGCCCAGCCCCCGGGCGATCTCCGGAAGCCGCTTGGCGCCAAAGACCAGCAGCGCCACCACAAAGATCAAGAGCAACTCGCTCATGCCGATGTTACCCATCACGGTAGCTCGCAATCGAGCAGAAGGTTGGTTGGCAACAAACCGGTAAAGTGCAGCACGGCTCGGAAGGTTGCATTAGAAGGAGATTAAAAGTGCGGCGGCCCATTGTAGACGGCGTTTTTCAAAAGGGGACGGTGCTCCCACGCGCGCCCTGCGTCGCGGTCGATGGCGCCGGGTCCATACGCCACCGTTTTCCATTTCCCCATTTCTATTCCCCATTTCTAATCCGGCTTTAATGCGCTCCGCTACGCGCTTGACGATCTTTGCCGGCTGTGCCTTTTCCCATCCACCCCTGCTATGGAAACTGATCGAGAGGCGCCGGCGCGTCGTTTCCGGCTGGCGCTGCACTGGCAGATTCTGCTGGGGCTGGTGGCCGGCGCCGTGGCCGGCAGCCTCGTCAACGCGCTCGCCGGCGCCGGTGGAGCCGCCCTCGTGACGGCCTACGTCAAGCCGGTCGGGACGCTCTTCATCCGGCTCATCACCATGATTGCCGCGCCGCTGGTGCTGGCGAGTCTGGTCGTCGGCGCCGCCTCCATCAGCGACCCGCGCAAGCTGGGCCGCATCGGGGGCAAGACGCTCGTGCTCTACCTGGCGACGACGGCGCTGGCCATCACCATCGGCCTGGTGCTG
>JBFGTT010000546.1:0-3031 GCA_041565995.1 Rhodothermales bacterium | reverse complement strand
CCCGAATCTCCACATCGGCGGGATGCGTGGCGGCCCTGTTGATGACAGCGACGGCGTGTTTCAATGCGGCGTCGGACGGCCCACCGCACCCGCGCGACGCCGACCCGCTTGCCGAAGGCCGCGTCACGCCGACAGGCCCGATGGCCGCGCCGAGGGCCGCGCACACCGCCACGCTGCTGCCCGGCGGCACCGTCCTGCTGGCCGGCGGCATGAGCCGGAGCGAGCGCCACTACGCCGCCGGCGCGGAACGCTACGACCCGGCCACCGACGCCTTCCAGCCTGCCGGCGCGATGCACACGCCGAGGGCCTCGCACACCGCCACGCTGCTGCCCGATAGCACCGTCCTGCTGACCGGCGGGTTCGGCGGCGACTACCTCGCCGGCGCTGAAGTCTACGACCCGGCCACCGGAGCCTTCACGCCCACGGGCGCGATGACCGCGCCCAGGGCCGGCCACACCGCCACCTTGCTCGACGACGGGACCGTGCTCGTGGCCGGCGGGGCGGGGACGGACGGGCAACCCTCCGCCGGCGCCGAAGTCTACGACCCGGCCACCGGCGCCTTCCGGCCTACCGGCGCGATGACCGCGCCCAGGGCCGCGCACACCGCCACGCTGCTCCACGACGGACGCGTCTTGCTGGCGGGCGGGCACGCAGGCCGGCGCGCGACGCTCCGGGTCCACGCCGGCGCCGAAGTCTACGACCCGGCCACGGGCGCCTTCACGCCGACGGGCGGCATGGGCGTGGTCCGCCACAAGCACGCGGCGGTGCGGCTGCGCGACGGGCGCGTGCTCGTGGCCGGCGGCTCGGACCGGCGCGACTGGCACGGACGCCACGCCGGCGCCGAAGTCTACGACCCTACCACAGGCGCCTTCGCGGCCACCGGCCCGATGCACGCGGCGCGGTTCAAGATCCAGGGGGCCGGGGTGTTGTTGCCGGATGGCCGCGTGCTCGTGGCCGGCGGAGCCGAGCAGGCTGAACGCTACGATCCCGAAACGGGATCTTTCCGCCGCGTGGCGGGCCGCCTGGGGCTGTCGCTCTCCTACTCGACGGCGACCCTGCTGCCCAACGGGGAGGTGCTGCTGGCCGGCGGCTACGACGAGGCCATCGACCCCAGGCCGAACGCGTGGCGCTATCGACCCTGAGAAAACGATGCGTTGGATGATCCTGCTGATCCTCGCCGCCGGGGTCTTCGGCCCCGCGCAGCAGACGCCGGAGGCCGACACGCTCCGGGTGGAGACGCGCGGCCCGGTGTTCCACATGCGCCTCGACGATGAACCGATCACGCCGGTGACGGCGCGCTACATCGAACGGGCCTTGCGCGAGGCGGCCTCGGCGCGGGCCGCCTGCCTGGTGCTCGAACTCGACACGCCCGGCGGGCTGGTGACCTCCACGCAGCGCATCGTCAAGGACATCCTGGGCAGCCGGGTGCCGGTGGTGGTGTACGTGGCGCCGCCGGGGGCGCGGGCGGCCTCGGCGGGCGTGTTCATCACGCTGGCGAGCCACGTCGCGACGATGGCGCCCGGCACGCACATCGGCGCGGCGCACCCGGTCTCCATCGGCGGCATGCCCGGCACCCCGCCCGCCGACACCACCTCTGGCCGTCAGCAGGGCGGCGTGATGGAGGAGAAGATCCTCAACGACGCCGTGGCGTGGGCGCGCTCGCTGGCCGAACTGCGGGGCCGCAACGCCGAGTGGGCCGCCCTGGCCGTCACCGAAAGCCGCTCCATCACCGCGACGGAAGCCGTGGCGGAAAACGTGATCGACTTCATCGCCGAAGACTTCGACGACCTGCTGGCACAGCTCGACGGGCGGGAGGTGACGCTGCCCGGCGGCCCGGCTGTGTTGCGTACCGCCGGCGCCGAGGTCCGCGCCGTGCCGATGTGGTGGGGCGAGCAGTTGCTGGCGGTGCTCTCGAACCCCAACGTGGCCTTCCTGCTGCTCATGTTCGGGTTCTACGGCGTCCTGTTCGAGTTTTACACGCCGGGCTGGGGCGTCGGCGGCACGCTGGGGGCCATCTGCCTGGTGCTGGGCTTCTTCGGGCTGGCCGTGCTGCCCATCAACTACGCCGGGCTGCTGCTGATCGCGCTGGCGCTGGGCCTGTTCGTGGCCGAAGCGTTCTTCCCCAGCTTCGGCGCGCTGACGCTCGGCGGCGTCGTGTGCCTGGTGCTGGGCGGGCTGATGCTGGTCGATTCGCCCACCGGGCTGCTGCGCGTCTCGATGGCGGTGGTGGTGCCGGTGGCGCTGGCGACGGGGGCCATCACGCTTTTCCTCGTCGGCGGCGTGGTCAAGGCCATGCGCGGCCGCGTGCAGACCGGCAGCGAGGGCATGCTCGGCAGCGAGGTCGTCGCCCACGAAGCCTTCGTGCCCGTCGAGGGCCGCTACCGAGGCATGGTGCTGGCGCACGGCGAGTTGTGGCAGGCCGTCAGCGCCGCGCCCGTCGCCGCCGGCGACGCCGTCGAGATCACCGACCGGGAAGGGCTGACGCTCTTCGTCAAAGCCGTCAAATAACAAACTCGAAGGGCCGGAGGCATCGGGCGCGGCCCCGCACACGTTCACCATCCAAACGAGGACGGAGCGATGGTACTGCAATTTGTAGGCATCTTTATCGGGATCGTCGTGCTCTACCTGCTCAGTTGCATCCGCATCCTGTTCGAGTACGAACGGGGCGTGATCTTCCGCCTGGGGCGGGTGCTGGCGGCGCCCAAAGGGCCGGGCCTGCTGATGGTCTTCTGGCCCATCGACCGGATGGTGCGCGTGAGCCTGCGCGTCTTCGTGCAGGACGTCGCCACGCAGGATGTGATCACGCTCGACAACGTCTCGGTCAGGGTCAACGCCGTCGTCTACTTCCGCGTCATCGACCCGATGAACGCCATCCTCGAAGTGGAAGACTACCAGTACGCGACCAGCCAGCTCTCGCAGACGACGCTGCGGAGTGTCCTCGGCCAGGTCGAACTCGACGAACTGCTGGCCGAGCGCGAAAAAGTCAACCAGCGCCTCCAGACCGTCATCGACACGCACAGCGACCCGTGGG
>JBFGTT010000545.1:0-3044 GCA_041565995.1 Rhodothermales bacterium | reverse complement strand
CTGCGCTGGCCCTGCCTGGTCCTGCTCGCGCTGGCGGCGGTGCTGCCGGCGCAGGCGCAGGAGACGGGGCTGAACTTCTTGCGCATCGGCGCCAACGCTGCCGCCAGCGCCATGGGCGACGCGCAGGTGGCCGCCAGCCGCGACGCCTTTTCGACCTACTGGAACCCGGCGGGCCTGGCCGCCGCGCCGGCCAACACCGCCGCCGTCTCGCACCGCATCTGGGTGGGCGACTTCCGCACCTACGACGTGGCGGCGCGCTTCCGGGCGGGCGCCACGGGCGGGCTGGGCCTGGCCGTCACCGCCGCCGACAGCGGCGACCTCGACGCGCGCGAGGCCCCCGGCCTGCCCGACGGTACCTTCAGCGCGCAGTTCTTGAGCCTGGGCGTCTCGTACGGGCGGCGCTTCGGCCCGGTGCGCGCCGGCGTGACGGCCAAGTACCTCACCGAGCGCATCTTCGAGAGCACGGCCACCGGCTACGCCTTCGACGCCGGCGTGCAGGCCGACGTGCTGGGCGGCGACGTGCTGCTGGGCGCGGCCGTGCAGAACCTGGGCCGGATGACGAAGCTGGAGAACAAACGCTCGCCGCTGCCGCGCACGCTGCGCGCGGGCCTGGCCGTCGTGCCCTTCCACCTCCTGGCCGAATCCGACGGCAGCGTGCTGGCGGCGGTGACGCTGGCGGCGGAAGCGGCGCACCTCTTCGACGGCGACGCGACGCGCCTGCACGCCGGCGCCGCCGCCGACCTGCTCGACCTGATCACGCTACGCGCCGGTTTGATCACCAACGACGCCCTGCGCGATCTTACCTTCGGCGGCGGGCTGCACTACGGCGCCCTCGTCTTCGACTACGCCTTTCTGCCCTTCGAGACCGGCTTCGAAGGCCCCGGCCACGTCCTCACGCTGGCCTACACCTGGTAGGGTCCGTTAAGCCGCGCGCCGGAGGCGTCGATACCCGGAGCAGCCCTGTTCGCCGGAGCGCGTGCGGGCCGTCGCGGAGACGTTCCACTAAGGAATCCGGGCCAATGCGTGTGTTGCTGTGGTTGCTTTGCTCGTCTACCCTGGCCTTTGCCGTGCGCGCGCAGCCGGCGTCGGATCGGCTGGAAGCGCGGTCGCTGCTGGGCGGCGCCGTCGAGGTGCTCGTGCCCGCCGGCTTCGACGTGATGAGCGACGAGTTGCTACGCTTCAAGTACCCGAGCGAGCGGCGTCCGACGCTGGTCTACACCAACGCCGCCGGTTCGGTCAACCTGGCGCTCCATCACACCCCGACGCCCCTGCAGCCGGCCCAACTGGCGCAGGTCCACGCTGCCATGGAAGCCACGTTCAAGCAGGCGTATCCGTCCGCCGTGTGGTTTCAGAGCGGGCTGATCGAGATCAACGGGCGGGCGTTTTTCCTGATCGATTTCCGGACGCCCGCCCTCGACACCGAAGTCCGCAACATGCTCGTCGGCACGGCGCTGCGGGGGCGGCTGCTGCTCATCAGTTTCAACGCGACGAAGGGCCTCGAAGCGCGCTGGGTGCCCGTGGGGCGGCAGATCCTGGCCTCGATCCGGCTCGGCCGGTAGCGGCGCTCAGCGGTAGAGCCAGCCGGCGCCGGTGTTGAACAGCACGACGGATTCCTCCGGCTGGATCACTCCGTCCTCGACGAACCGGTGCAGGGCGGCCAGCACGGCGCCGCCTTCGGGGCAGGCGTCGATGCCTTCGCGCTCGGCCAGCCAGGCGGTGGCCCTCTCCAGCGCCTCTTCGGTGACGGCCACGGCGCCGCCGCCGCTCTCGCGCACGCCGCGCAGGATCAGCTTGCCGCCGAGGGGGTTGGGCACGCGCAGCCCGCTGGCCTTCGTCACCGGGTCGGGCCACGGCGCGGTCTCCGTCGCGCCGGCCTCGAAGGCGCGCACCACCGGCGCGCATCCTGCGGCCTGCACGCTGAAGAGGCGGGGCAGCCTCCCGGAGATCCAGCCGGCCTCTCGCAACTCCCGGAACGCCTTCCACATGCCGATGAGGCCGGTGCCGCCGCCGGTGGGGTAGAGGATGCAGCCGGGCAACCTCCAGCCGAGTTGTTCGGCCAGTTCGAGGCCGAGGGTCTTCTTGCCCTCGATGCGGTACGGCTCGCGGAGGGTGGAGAGGTTGAAGGCGCCCGTCTCGGCGGCGAAGGCGCGGGCTGCCTTGCCGCAGGTGCCGATGTGGCCGTCGAGCAGGTGCAGGTCGGCGCCGAAGAGGCGGATCTGGGCCAGCAAGGTGGGCGGCGTGAAGCTGGGCGCGTAGACCCGCACGGGCAGCCCGGCTCGCGCGCCGTAGGCCGCCGTGGCGACGCCCGCGTTGCCGGCGGTGGGCAGCGTCAGCGCCGTGGCCCCAGCACGGACGGCCCGCGTCACCGCCGCTGCCAGCCCCCGCGCCTTGAACGAGCCGCAGGGGTTGCGTCCCTCGTCCTTGACCCACACCGTCTGCAGGCCCAGCGCCCGCTCCACCGTCGGCGCGCGCAGCAGCGGCGTGCAGCCCTCGCCCAGCGAGACCGGTTCTTCGGCCTCGGCGAGGGGCAACCACTCGCGGTAGCGCCACATGGTCCAGGGACGGGTGGGCAGGATCTGGCGCAGATCCGGGTCGGGCGCGGTGGAGTAGCGGACGAGCCAGGGGTGGCCGCAGTCGGGGCAGACGGTGGGCAGGCCGGCGGCGTCGCGCACGGCGGGGCAGTTCGAGCAGGCGAGCGTCCAGGAAGGCGTCATCAAGCAGGAGGGCTGGTGAAACGTGCAACGTAAAACGTGAGGACGCCATGCGCAACCCTTCGGCGCGCGACGCCCTCACGCTTCCCTCCTTCCGTTGCACGCCCTACGCGGCCTTCGCCCGGCGTTCCTGGTAGTAGGCGCGGCACTCGGCCTCGCGCCCGCGCACCACGCGCTCGCCCTTGAGGTCGCCGTGCGTCTCGGTGACGACGGTGTGTTGCCCTTCCTGGCCGTCGCGCTCGCCGTAGATGACCACCCAGTCGTCGGTCTTGCCCAGCTCGTGCGCCCGCGCCGTGTTCGAGAACAGCGCCGTGAAGCGCCAGGGCAGCCGCG
>JBFGTT010000544.1:0-3044 GCA_041565995.1 Rhodothermales bacterium | reverse complement strand
TGGGCGCCGAAGGGGGCGGCTTCGTGATCGCGCAGCAGCGCCTGGGACCGGGGCGCATCCACCACTGCATGCGCTGGATCGGCATCTGCGAACGTGCCTTCGGGCTGATGTGCCGGCACGCCGCCACGCGCGAGCTGGCGCCGGGCAACCCGCTCGGAACGCGGCAGACCGTTCAGAACTGGATCGCCGAGAGCCGCGCCGAGATCGACGCGGCGCGCCTGCTGGTGCTCGACGCCGCCGGCAAGATCGACCGGGCGGGCAGCCGCGCGGCGCGCAAAGAGATCTCGATCATCAAGTTTTACGCCGCCGGGGTGCTCCAGCGCGTGCTCGACCGCGCCATCCAGGTCCACGGCGCCCTCGGCCTCACCGACGACCTGCCGCTCTCGCACTGGTTCCGCCACGAACGCGGCGCCCGCATCTACGACGGGCCGGACGAGGTGCACAAGACGGTCGTCGCCCGCGAAGAACTCAAAGCCTACGGGCTGCGGTTGTAGGGATGAAAGGACGTGTGGACGTGTGGACGAAACGGCGTATTGAAGGCGCTATCAGGCTCAATCACTCTACGGCTCGTGTCCTTTTTTCGATTTCCTGTTTACTATTTTCTATTTTCCATCATGGGCGCTTCACTATTCTCAGGTCGCCCCTCTTCCCCCGGCCTGACCATGCTTGATTCATTCCAGCCGTAAGATGGCCTACGAGCAGCAGCCACCCGCGCTCGGCAACCAATACGACGACGACCGCGTGCTGCAGTCCTACCTGAAGCGCGCCCTACCGGCAGCGGTGCTCGGCGAGATCGAAGACGAGTTGCGCCGGATGGGTGCGCTGGCCGGCGGCGACCTCTACGCCCTGCAACAGGCCGACCGCCGCCACGAGCCGGTGCTGACGCCGTGGGACGCCTGGGGCCGCCGCATCGACCACGTGGAGGTGACGCCCCTGTGGCAACGCGCCGAACGCCTGGCCGCCGAGTACGGCCTGGTGGCCCTCGCCTACGAGCAAAAACACGGGCGCTTCTCCCGCATCCACCAGTTCGCCCTCGTCCACCTCTTCACCCCCTCGACCGACATCTACAGCTGCCCGCTGGCCATGACCGACGGCGCCGCGCGCACGCTGCTGGCCTCCGGCAACAACGCGCTGCTCCTCGAAGCGCTGCCCCACCTGACCACGCGCAACCCCGCGCACTTCTGGACGAGCGGCCAGTGGATGACCGAACTGGCCGGCGGCTCCGACGTGGGCCGCGCCGAGACCGTCGCCCGGCAGGACGACGACGGGACGTGGCGGCTCTACGGGCGCAAGTGGTTCACCTCCGCCGTCACGGCGCCGATGGCGCTGGTGCTGGCTCGCCCCGAAGGCAACCCCGAAGGCGGCAAAGGGCTGGCCCTCTTCTACGTCGAACTGCGCGACGAAGACGGGCGGCTGCGCAACCTCCGCATCGACCGCCTCAAGGACAAGCTCGGCACGCGCAAGCTGCCCACCGCCGAGCTCACGCTGGAGGGCGTCCCGGCCGAACCCGTCCACGGCCTGCAAGACGGCGTGCGTCGCATCGCCCCGATGCTCAACGTCACCCGCGTCTGGAACGCCGTCTGCGCCGTGGCCCTGATGCGGCGCGGCCTGGCCCTGGCGCGCGACTACGCCCGCAAGCGCGAGGTCTTCGGCGCGCGGCTGTCGCGGCAGCCTCTGCACGCCGACACCCTGGCCGGTCTGCAGGCCGCCTACGAGGGCGCCTTCCACCTGGCCTTTCGCGTCGTCGAACTCCTGGGCGAGGCCGAGGTGCACGACTTCAGCGCCCGGCCCAGCGCGCGCAAACACACCCTGCTGCGCCTGCTCACGCCCATCGCCAAGCTGACGACGGCGCGGCAGGCGGTGGCCGTCGCCAGCGACGTGCTCGAAGCCTTCGGCGGGGCCGGCTACCTCGAAGACACCGGCCTGCCCGCCCTGCTGCGCGACGCCCAGGTGCTGCCCATCTGGGAAGGCACCACCAACGTGCTCGCGCTCGACGCGCTCCGCGCGCTCCACGAAGCCGGCGGCCTCGACGTACTCCGGGCCGAGGTGCAGCGGTGCCTGCGGGAGGTACGCGAGCCGTCGCTCGTGGCGGTCGTGACGCAGGCGGCCCAGGCGCTCGAAGCGGCCGGCGGCTGGCTCACCCGTGCGACGTTGCAGGGTCGCGCCGCCGTCGAGGCCGGCGCCCGGCGCTTCGCGCTGTCGTTGGGGCAGGCGCTCGAGGCGGCGCTGCTGGCCCACCACGCGCAGTGGTCGCTCGACCACGAGCACGACGCCCGTGCCGCCGCCGCCGCCCGGCGCCTGGCCGCCGGCGCCGAACACCCGCCCGCCGCCGCCCTCGACGAAGCCTTCGCGCTGGCTGACGACGTGCCGCTGCCCGCCGACGCCGCGCCCTCCGCCCCGCCCGAAGTGACCGTCGCCGAAGCCGAAACGGGTAAGGAATGGGGCGACGGCGCTCCCGGCGCCTTTGCCTGATCGACCCGGCCTGCCGCGCGGCCCACGCCCTCCGGGCGACGCTTCGGCAGGCAGAAATTGCATGGCAATAAGTGGATGATTTTTAATCTCGCTTTAATGCCGAGGATCGATCAGCTTGCGTAGCATTACGCGCCATCGTTTGAGTAGAACGGCCTTGCAGCGCACCACAACGTGGAGGCCCCGTGACCGAACCATTGATCTCGGCGCGCACAGCCCGCAGGATGCGTGCCGGGCGCGTGTATCCCTCGGCGGGGAACGGCAGGCATCAGGCCCGCATCGAGCAAATCCGCGAACCCGTCAACTACGCAGGCCCGTGCCGGCAGTGTAGCTGTCCGAGTTTTGTCGGCGACGGGATGCACTGCACGCGTTCCTACTGCTGGCATCACTGGAACGAGCACGACGCCTGAGCACGCCCCAGGCCGGCGTAGCGTCCCCTCGAAACCCTTGCCGAAGAGGTATCTATGAACTGCAAAACCCTGCTGGTCGTCGCGTTCTGCCTGCTCGGACTGTTGACGCTGGGCAGTTGCCAGCCGTCGCCTGCGCCTATGCTCTCGCCGGGCGAGGGCTTCGTT
>JBFGTT010000543.1:0-3054 GCA_041565995.1 Rhodothermales bacterium | reverse complement strand
GCCGGCTGGTGCTGGAATCGGCCTCGCCGGGGCTGGCCGCCGGGGCGGAACGCGCCGCCCGCCGACGCCTCGACGCCGCCCGCGCCGCGCGGCTGGAAGCAGGCGACTTCGAGGCGTTCCTGCGCGACTGGTACCGGCAGCCGCTCTTCGCCTCGCTGGCCGGGCACGCCGGGCTGGCCGAGCAGATGACGGCGGCGCGGCGGCACAACGATCCGGAGGAACTGGCCCGGTCGCTGCGGGGGATGGGCACGGGCCGCCAGCCCTCGCTCTGGGAACGGCTCCCGGCGTTGGCGGTAGCTACGCTGGCCGTCGCCGGAGCGCTCGACCACAAGTACGTCGAGATCGCCGGGCGGATGGCCGGAGCCAGCCGGTGCGTCCGCGCCGTCGCCGTGCCCGAGGCCGGGCACAACGTCCACGCCGAGCAGCCGCGCCGCTTCCTGACCCTCCTCCGCACGTTCCTGTAGCCACGAGCCTGACCCTACATGACCGAGACCAAGAAGCGCCACCACTTCACCCATCGCCCCCAGGTCGCCGGCCCGTTCACGTGGCAGGCCGCCGGGCGCTACACCGACATCCGGTACGAAAAGGGCGTCCCCGGCACCGACACCGAGGGCATCGCCAAAATCACCATCAACCGGCCCGAAGTGCGCAACGCCTTCCGCCCGCTGACCGTGCAGGAGATGCAGCACGCCTTCGCCGACGCCCGCGACGACAAGGCCGTCGGCGTCGTCATCCTCACCGGCGAAGGCCCCGACGCCTTCTGCTCCGGCGGCGACCAGCGCATCCGGGGCGACCACGGCTACACCGAGGAGGGCACCGGCACGCAACGCCTCAACGTGCTCGACTTGCAACGGCAGATCCGCACCTGCCCGAAACCCGTCATCGCCATGGTCGCCGGGTGGGCCGTCGGCGGCGGGCACGTCCTGCACGTCCTCTGCGACCTGACCATCGCCGCCGACAACGCCCGCTTCATGCAGACCGGCCCCAAGGTCGGCTCGTTCGACGGCGGCTACGGCGCCAGCTACCTCGCGCGCATCGTCGGGCAGAAAAAAGCGCGCGAAATCTGGTTCCTCTGCCGCCCCTACGACGCCCAACAGGCCCTCGCCATGGGCCTCGTCAACACCGTCGTGCCCCTGGCCGAGCTGGAGCGCGAGACCGTCCAGTGGTGCCGCGAGATCCTGATGAACTCGAACATCGCCATCCGCATGCTCAAAGCCGGCCTCAACGCCGACTGCGACGGGCAGGCGGGCCTGCAAGAACTGGCCGGCCACGCCACGATGCTCTTCTACATGACCGAGGAAGGGCAGGAGGGCAAGCGCGCCTACCTCGAAAAACGCCCGCCCGCCTTCGACAAAGACGGGTACTATCCGTGATTGAGTCTGGGCGTATGGGGGGGAGGAACTGCATTTTCGCCCCCCCATACCTTCTCCGGTGGCGCCAACCTCTACCAGAGCCTTGACCTCTCCGAAGCCATCCCCGCTGAAGGTCTGGACGGCGGCGGTGCGGCCCAAGACGCTCGGCGCGGCCGTCGCCCCGGTGCTCGTGGGCACGGCGATGGCCTGGGCGGACGGCGGCTTCCACGCCCCGGCAGCCCTCTGCGCGCTCCTCGGCGCCCTCCTCATCCAGATCGGCACCAACTTCAGCAACGACTACGCCGACTTCCTCAAGGGCGCCGACACCGGCGCGCGCAAGGGGCCGCTGCGCGTCACGCAGGCCGGCCTCGTCGCCCCGGAGACGATGAAGCGCGCCACGATCGGGGTCTTCGCCCTCGCCGTCGTAGCCGGGCTGTACCTGATCTGGAGAGGCGGCTGGCCCATCCTCGTCGTCGGCGTCCTGGCCATCTTCTCGGGCGTGCTCTACACCGTCGGGCGCTACGCGCTGGCCTACCTGGGCCTGGCCGACCTCTTCGTGCTGGTCTTCTTCGGGCCGGTGGCCGTCGGCGGGACGTACTACGTGCAGGCCCTCGACATCGACGCCGTGGTGCTCGTCGCCGGGCTGGCGCCGGGGCTGCTCTCGACGGCCATCCTGCTCGTCAACAACGTCCGCGACGTGGACGAGGACCGGCAGGCGGGCAAGCGGACGCTGGTGGTGCGCCTGGGCAAGCCCTTCGGCATCGCCCTCTACGCTTTTTGCGTGGCCGCCGCCGTGCTGATCCCGGTGGGGCTCTTCCTGGCGACGGGGCGGCATCCGTGGGCGATGGCCGTGCTGCTGGCGGCGCCGCCGGCGCTGCCCATCCTCCGCAAACTGCGCACCGAGACGGACCCCGCCGCCCTCAACCCGCTCCTCGGCGCCACGGGCCGGCTGCTCCTGCTCTACAGCGTCCTCTTCTCCGTCGGATGGATGGTATAGGGAGATTATTGCGGTGGTCCAATGCATGGCAGGTGTCATCCCGACGACCCCGGACTTGATCCGGGGGAGGAGGGATCCCCGTCGTGGAGGACTGGCTCAACGACGGAGATCCTTCCTCCCGAAGCCTGCCCTGAGCGTAGGCGAAGGGGTCGTCAGGATGACACCAAGGCCGCCGCCGGCAAGCCAACGGACCACCGCTATAGGTGTTCAGGGGTTCAGGGGGACTGGTTCTTCAACACAAACCCTGCGGAGCCATCCACCAGGGCGTGTCAGCAAAGTCCCGTAGGGACGACCCGTTGGTAGCATACGCCGCCTTTCCTACCTGCAAGCCCCGTAGGGGCGGCCTCCTGGTTGACAGGACGCTCCTACGGAGCTTCCTTCTAAAGGAAAGGCTACAAACCGTTCGCCCCGATGGAGCTTCTTCAACCATCCAGTTTGCAGACACGCCCACACCCCCAACCCCCCACACCCCATCGAAACCCGAAGGCAACGCATCGACGACCATGATCCTCGCCCGCTTCGACCTCTACCGCTACCGCCTGCCGCTGGCGGCGCCGCTGGCGCTCAAGGGCGCGGTGCTGCGCCAGCGGGAAGGGTTGCTGCTCCGGCTCCAGAGCGACGCCGGCGCCGTCGGGTGGGGCGAGGCGTCGCCCCTGCCGGGCTTCAGCCCCGAAGGCCCGGCGGAGGCCGCGCAGCAGCTCCTGG
>JBFGTT010000542.1:0-3065 GCA_041565995.1 Rhodothermales bacterium | reverse complement strand
TTGGTTGAAAGCGCTACTCATCGCAAGCATCCTCGTAATTCTTCTGCAGACCTGTTGCCAGCAAATCCTTGCTATACTCGTAAGCATTTCTCCACCTCTGATGTGGGGCATTTACTTGCGTGGAACGTGTGCAACACCGATAAATAAAGCGCGACGGGGCCTGCCCGGATCGAAGGGGGTGCCCTCTGAGAAAGGGTTGTGTGCAGCCCGGATCACCTGATCAGGGCGTGGGGGGCCGGGAGAAAAAACCGCCTACACGCCAACACGCCATCAAAACCGGAAAGCAACGCTCAACGTCACGGATTAATGAACGCTTCAGTAAATGCCTGCTCGCTCCTCAACGCCTCCACCTGACCTCGGTGACGGTCCAGATGAAAACGCAAAAACTCCAGGCGCTGCCGAACGTCCAGCGGGCCTGAGATCGGATGCGGATAGATCACCTCCTCCAACGCCACGCCGGCAAGCGACTTTGCCAGTTCCTCCAGCACCAGTTGCTGCGACCGCAGGCGCGCCACCCAGTACGAGAGCGCGCCCCCCCAGCGCGGGGCCGCGATCTCCGGCACCTGCTCCTTCGGCTGCCACGTTCGCGCTACGACCTCCTCAATCGACAGGCCTTTGTGTACCGGGTCGCCAGTCCAAACCGGTTCGCCTCGCCGGTAGCCGTCGAGCGCACGCCACACGCCGCCGACCCCGGCCTCCTCGGCACGCACCACGTGCTCGGTAATCTCGAGAATCGACCACCGCGCCGGCGCCGGCTTGAAGGTTGCTTGCTCCGCGCTCAAGCCGCCGACGGCGGCCAGGAAACGCTCGCGGGCCTGCGCCACCGCTGCGATAAGTCGATCTACGTCTTCCATGGGAAGGCCTCTGCTTTCCTGGAACGCCGCGCCTCAGAAGCCCGGTTAACGAGATTGAACGCCTCGACGTATGGTCGAACGGCTTCCTTGTTCTGCTCCGGATGGCTCGTGCCTGGTACATGATCCAATGGTTTTCGAGTTCCGTGGCTAGGGCGCCGGGTCGTGCGACAGGCTCGCTGGCGGACCGACGTACCCGAGGGGCGCTAGGGCTTGCGGAAGAACCGAAAGTCGCTGTAGGCCGCCTCGTATTTGAACAGCAGCGTGTAGGTGCGCAGGCGGCGGCGCGTCTGCGCGGTGCCTTCCATGCGCCGGCGGCGCGGCACGTCGAAGCCCTCGACGCGCACGTAGTCGGTGGTGATGAGCAGGGGCGTCTCGCTGCGACGCGCGCGCACGACGGCGCGGCTACGGACGAGGTGGCCCTGCGCCTGGTCGAACCAGAGCGTGTAGCGTTCGAGCGCCGCATCCCGGTCGCGCGGCACCAGGTCGATGCGCCAGCACGGCACCCCGTCGAGCGCCTCGCGGCCCGTATCGCCGGCGGGTTCCATCCGGCCCAGCATCTCGTGCAGTTGGATGACGCGGCGGGCCGCCTGCTCGGTCTGCGGCCCGATCAACGCCAGCCGACGCTCTTCCAGCTCCCGCCACCGGGCCGGCGAAACGCGGCGGCCGTCCACCTCCACGGCGACGGGGTCGCGTTGCCAGCCCTCGGTGTCCGGCCCGCCCGCCACGCGGGCCACCATGCGGGTGCGGCGCACGCCGAACGGCCCGTCGAGCGTCCATTCCGAGCGTTCCCGTAGCTCGACGCGTTCCAGGTCGGTGCCCAGCGCTGCCTGCGAGGCCGCCCACGCCCGCACCAGCGTGCCGGGACGCGGCGCATCCTGCGCCTGCACGGGCGGCAGGGCCAGGACGACCGGCACGAGCGCGATAAGAAGGCGTTTGAGCATGGATGCATGCTGGCGGTGGATGGGATACCCCGCATGATAACCAGCGAGCGTGCGGCTGGCAAGACGACCGACGACCGATTAGCGGCCAAAGCCATCGTCGTTCGTCCGTCGTCGCTCGTCGGACATGGTATGCACGAGGGCGGCGCAGGATGTCACAAAACTATGGCGGAACTATAGTTTTTGCCAGGTGCCTGGGTGGGGAGGGGCACCAGCGGTTATATTGCGGGGAGCGCAACGCTGAACGTCCACACAAGCCCCATCCGATATGCGGATCCTCGTCGTAGAAGATGACGCCGAACTGTGCGACCTGGTAGCCGGGCGGCTGCGCGAGGCACGCTACGAAGTCGAGACCGCCGCCACCGGCCCCGAAGCCCTCCGGCGCGTCGAGGCCAGGACGCCGGACCTGGTCGTCCTCGACATCATGCTGCCCGAACTCGACGGCCTGGAGGTCTGCCGCCGCCTGCGCGCCGACCATCCGCTGCTCTACATCATCATGCTGACGGCCCGCACCGGCGAGGTGGACCGCGTCGTCGGCCTGGAAGTGGGCGCGGACGATTACGTGACGAAGCCCTTCAGCCTGCAAGAACTCGTGGCCCGCGTGCGCTCGGCGCTGCGGCGGCTGCGCCTGACGCAGGAACAGGCCGCCCAACCCGCCGACGCCCAGGCCGTCCTCGCCTACGACCACCTCTCGGTCGATCCCATCCGGCGCGAGGTGCGCCTCAGCGGCGACATCGTCCACCTGACCGTGCGCGAGTTCGACCTGCTGCTGTTCCTGGCCCAGCACCCGGACCGGCCCTTCACGCGCACCCAACTGCTCGACCAGGTCTGGGACATCCAGTACGAAGGCTACGACCGGACGGTCGACAGCCACGTACAGCGCCTGCGGGCCAAGATCGAGGAGGACCCCGGCAACCCACGCTTCATCCGCACCGTCTGGGGCGTCGGCTACAAGCTGCAATCCGACGCACAGGTTTGAGTGCGGACGGTCGAATGCGGCGTGCGGAAGGGGTGCGGCACGCCACACAATCCGCACTCCGAAATCCGCACTCCGAAATCCCCAATCCGCCCTCGGATGCGCAAGTCCGTCTTCTGGAAAGTGGCCGGGATCCTGGTCGGCGTGCAGGTGGCCACGGGGCTGCTGGCGGTGGCCCTGAGCGCCTGGTTCGCCTACGACCGCAGCCTCGACCTGGCCGCCAACAGCCTCCGCCTGCGCCTCGACGACCTGGCCCAGGAGGTCGAACAGCGCGCCGATTCGACGCTCCTGCGCGGC
>JBFGTT010000541.1:0-3066 GCA_041565995.1 Rhodothermales bacterium | reverse complement strand
GGCCGTCACAACGTCCTGATACAGCGGCTCTCCCGCCGCGCCGGGTTCCTTGGTCCGATCCAGCGCCGCAATCACCCGCACGGTGGCCGGCAAGGCCGCCAGCAGGTGCCCGGCGGAGAACGGACGAAAGAGTCGTACTTTGACCACGCCCACCTTCTCACCCCGCTCCACGAGGTAGCGGACGGTCTCCTCGGCGGTCTCGCAACCCGACCCCATCAGCACGAGCACGCGCTCGGCGTCGGGGGCGCCGGCGTAGTCGAAGAGGTGGTAGCTGCGGTGCGTCAGGCCGGCGAAGCGGTCCATCGCCTGCTGGACGAGGTCGGGGGCGGCCAGGTAGTAGGGGTTGACCGTCTCGCGGGCCTGGAAAAACACGTCGGGGTTTTGCGCGGTGCCCCGGATGACGGGGCGGTCGGGCGTGAGGGCGCGGGCGCGGTGGGCGCGCACCAACGCCTCGTCGATCATCGCGCGCAGGTCGTCTTCGCCGAGCCTTTCGATCTTCTGGATCTCGTGCGAGGTGCGGAAGCCGTCGAAGACGTGCAGGAAGGGCAGGCGGCTTGCCAGCGCGGCGGCCTGCGCGATGAGGGCGAAGTCCATCACCTCCTGCACCGAATTGGCGAAGAGCATGCCCCACCCCGTCGCCCGCGCGGCCATCACGTCGGAGTGGTCGCCGAAGATCGAGAGCGCCTGCGCGGCCACCGAGCGCGCGGCGATGTGGAAGACCGTCGGCGTCAGCTCGCCGGCGATCTTGTACATGTTGGGCAGCATCAGCAGCAGGCCCTGGCTGGCGGTGAACGTGGTCGTCAGCGCGCCGGCTTGCAGGGCGCCGTGCACGGCCCCGGCGGCGCCGCCCTCGGCCTGCATCTCCACCACTTCGGGCACGGTGCCCCAGAGGTTCGTCGCGCCCTGCGTGCTCCACAGGTCGGCCAGCTCGCCCATCGGCGAGGCGGGCGTGATGGGGTAGATGGCGATGACCTCGTTGGTCTGGTGGGCTACGTAAGCCGCCGCCTCGTTGCCGTCGATGGTGACTTGCTGGCGCGTCATGGCGAGGGGACCTCCCGGCGAAAAAGGGGGGGACGAACCGTTCGTCCTATAGGTAGCACCGCGCCGCCGGTGCCGGTGACAGGCAGGTCGCCATGCCGCACGTAGGCAATTCCCCCGGCCTCGACGTAGGGGATGTTCTTACAAGCTCGCATCGTGCGGTAGCTTGCAGACGACGACCGACGAACGACGAGGGACGACCGACGAGGGGCGAACAGGGTCGTCCACCGTCCCTCGTCGGTCGTCGCAAAAGCCTTTCGCCGAGAGGTCACAACTTGGGTTACCAGGCCGTATCTTCCCCGATGAAAACCCCGCAGGCTTTCGAGAAACCTCGGATCTCCTCAACCAAAAAAACCGCAACGCCATGGCCGAGATCGGAACCGTCGCACACTACCGCTGGGACGAGATACCCCTGGAAACCGTCTCGCCCCTGCTCGACCGCCGCATCATCAACGCCGAGCGGATGATGCTCACGCACGTCTACCTCAAAAAAGGCTGCGTCGTGCCGCTGCACCACCACGAGAACGAACAACTGACCTACGTGCTCGAAGGCAAGCTCAAGTTCTGGATCGGATCGGAAGACGGCCAGCAGATCGTCGTGCGGCCCGGCGAGGTGCTGCACCTGCCCTCGAACGTCCCCCACAAAGCCGAAGCCCTCGAAGACACGCTCGACGTAGACATCTTCTGCCCCCCGCGCCAGGACTGGCTCGACAAGACGGACGACTACCTGCGCCGATGAAGAAGCTCGCCCTCGCGCTCGTCGCCCTCCCGGCGGTGCTCGCCCTGCTGTTCGTGATGGGGCCGCGCGTCCCCGTAGACACGACGCTCCATCGACCCGACCTGCCGGACGACCTCGACGCCTACCTCGCCCGCTCGGAGGCGCGCTTCTCGGACCTCCGCGAAGGCGCCGAAAAGACCATCCGCTGGGCGGATTCCTCGAAGCGCCAGACGCCCCTCGCCATCGTCTACCTGCACGGCTTCTCGGCCACGCGGCAGGAGACGCGCCCGCTCTCGGATACGCTGGCGGCCCGCCTCGGCGCCAACCTCTTCTACACCCGCCTGGCAGGCCACGGACGCTCCGACGACGCCATGGCCGAAGCCTCCGTCAACGACTGGCTCGACGACGGCGCCGAGGCGCTGGCCCTCGGACGACGCCTGGGCGAGCGGGTCGTCCTCCTCGGCACCTCGACGGGCGCCACGCTGGCCGTGTGGCTGGCCGCACAGCCCGAAAACCGCGACCTGGCCGCCCTCGTGCTCCTCTCGCCCAACTTCTACCCGAAAGACGCCAACGTCCGGTTCCTGCTCTGGCCCTGGGGCAAGGTCCTCGCCCGGCTCGCCGTCGGCCCCTACCGAAGCTGGACGCCCCATAACCCCGAACAGGCCCGGCACTGGACCACCCGCTATCCGAGCGCCGCCCTGCTCACGATGATGGGCCTCGTGGACCTGGTCGAGCGCACCGACCTGGGCGCCGTCCGCGCGCCCGTGCTCGTCGTCTACTCGCCGCAAGACCAGGTGGTCAGCGCCGAACGAACCGAAGCCCGGTTTCCCGAATTCGGATCCGAAAACAAGCGGCTGGTGCCCGTCGAAGAGGCCGGCGACCCGTCGAACCACGTCCTCGCCGGGCAGATCCTCTCGCCGGAGAACACGGAGCCGATAGCCGAGATCATCCGGGATTTTGTGCAGCCGCTGCTCCACGCGGAGCGATGACGCCCGCCGCTACGCACCCTCTTCGTCAAAACCCCCACCCTATGTTGACGGCTTCGCGATGAACCGAACCGCGCTCGCTTCCCTGGCCCTCCTGCTCTTCCTCACCGCCTGCGCCGGCGAGGCGCCGTCCGAAGATCCGGCAGGCGCCGCGCCCGACCTCGGCGTGCCCGCCTGGGCCAAAGACGCCGTCTGGTACCAGCTCTTCGTCGAGCGCTTCCGCAACGGCGACCCGTCGAACGACCCCACGCTGCACGACATCGTCGGCTCGTGGCCGCACGCGCAACCCGCCGGCTGGCAACCGACGCCCTGGGGGCACGACTG
>JBFGTT010000540.1:0-3082 GCA_041565995.1 Rhodothermales bacterium | reverse complement strand
CTGACGGTGGACGCCGAGGGCAACCCGGCCCTCCGCATGGCGCTCCAGACGCGCGAGCAGCACATCCGCCGCGACAAGGCCACCTCCAACATCTGCACGGCGCAGGTCCTGCTGGCCGTCATCGCCGGGGCCTACGCCGTCTACCACGGGCCGAAGGGCCTGCGGCGCATCGCCGAGCGCGTCCACAACCTGACCCGTGTGCTCGCCCGCGGCCTCGGCCAGATGGGCCACCGCCTGCGCTACGACGCCTTCTTCGACACCCTCCGCGTCGATCCCTCCGGGATGTCGGTCGAGGCCGTCAGGGCGGCTGCCGAGGCGCGCCGGGTCAACCTGCGCTACTACGCCGACGGCTCGGTAGGCATCGCGCTCGATGAGACCGTCGGCGCGCTCGACCTGGTCGCGCTCTTTTCGATCTTTCAGAAAGAGGACGGCGCGGCGGTGAAGGTCCGGGAGCTTGCCGCTGCGATGGAGCCGGGCTACCACGGGCCGCTGGCGCGCACGTCGGCCTACATGGAGCATCCCGTCTTCAACAGCTACCATTCGGAGACGGAGTTGATGCGCTACCTGCACCGGCTCGCCGCGCGCGACCTGTCGCTGACGACGAGCATGATTCCGCTCGGCTCGTGCACGATGAAGCTCAACGCCGCCGCGCAGCTGATGCCCATCACCTGGGCGCGGTTCAACCGGCTGCACCCGTTCGCGCCCGTCGAGCAGGCCGCCGGCTATCAGGTCGTCTTCAAGCAACTCGAAGCCTGGCTGGCCGAGATCACCGGGTTTGCGGGCGTCTCGCTGCAGCCTAATTCGGGCGCGTCGGGCGAGTACACCGGGCTGCTGGTCATCCGGGCCTACCACGAGAGCCGGGGCGAGGGCCACCGCAACGTGTGCATCGTGCCCGACTCGGCCCACGGCACCAACCCGGCCAGCGCCGTGATGGCGGGCATGGAGGTGGTCGTCGTGCGCACCACCGAGGAGGGCGACGTAGACCTCGACGACCTGCGCGCGCTGGCCGCCACGCACGGCGACCGCCTGGCCGCGCTGATGATCACCTACCCCTCGACCCACGGCGTCTTCGAGGCCAACGTCCGGGAGATCTGCGCCATCATCCACGAGCACGGCGGGTAGGTCTACATGGACGGGGCCAACATGAACGCGCAGGTGGGCCTGTGCCGCCCCGGCGCGTTCGGCGCCGACGTGTGCCACCTGAACCTGCACAAGACCTTCGCCATCCCGCACGGCGGCGGCGGCCCCGGCATGGGGCCGATCTGCGTGGCCGAGCAACTCGTGCCGTTCCTGCCGGGCCACCCCGTCGTCGAAACGGGCGGAGCGCAGGCCATCGGGCCGGTCTCGGCGGCGCCCTGGGGCAGCGCCTCCATCCTGATCATCTCGTGGGCTTACATCGCCCTGCTCGGCCCCGACGGCCTCACGCGCGCCTCGCAGGTCGCCATCCTCAACGCCAACTACGTCGCCCACCGCCTCGAACCGCACTACGAGATCGTCTATCGCGGCAAAAACGGGCGCGTGGCGCACGAGTTCATCCTCGACCTGCGGCCCTTCAAGCAGCAAACAGGCATCAGCGAGGTGGACGTCGCCAAACGGTTGATGGACTACGGCTACCACGCCCCGACGATGTCGTGGCCCGTCGTCGGGACGATGATGATCGAGCCGACCGAGAGCGAATCCAGAGAAGAACTCGACCGCTTCTGCGAGGCGATGATTGCCATTCGCAGCGAGATCCAGGAGGTGGGCCTGGGCCTGGCCGACGCCGAGCAGAACGTGCTCAAGAACGCCCCGCACACCGCCGCCTTCGTGCTCTCGGACGACTGGGCGATGCCCTACGGCCGCGAAAAAGCCGCCTTCCCCGCCCCGTGGCTGCGCCGGCACAAGTTCTGGCCCTCGGTGCGCCGCGTCGACGACGCCTACGGCGACCGCCACCTCGTCTGTGCCCACCCGCCGCTCGAAGCCTACGCCGAGTGACACGGCCTCGGGCTGATTCGTGGTGCCGAGCCTCGGGTGGGATGTTTCGAGGATAGCAGATCGAGGATAGCAGAGCGGACCAGGACGAGCACGCTCGCCCTCTCGCCCATCCCAAAGCAAAAAAGCCCGGCCCCCCCTCGCGAAGGAGCCGGGCTTTTCACCGCTTCTAAAAATCCAACAGGATCCTTAGCACACCTACTTCATCAGCGTCATCCGCTGCGTCGAGACCCAGCCGCCGGCCTCCAGACGAACCAGGTACACCCCCGTCGGCAACTCGCCCGCCCGGAAAATCACCTCGTGCACGCCCGCCGACAACTCCCCCTCGACCAGCGTCTCGACCAGGCGGCCCAGCAAGTCGTACACCTTCAGACTCACCGCCGTGCGCTCGACCAACTCGAACGGCACCACCGTCTCCGGATTGAACGGGTTCGGATAGTTCCGCAGCAGCCGAGGCTGCGACGAGGCCTTCGACGCCGCCGCGCTCACCGTGAACGAGGCCTCCGCCTCCTCGTCCTGCTCCGGCGGATCGCGGAAGCCCCGGAACCGGTCGTCCGGATCCGGCAGACTCGAAGCCGTCACCTCGGCGAAGTTCGTCACCGTGCCCTGGCAGGCCGCCGTGACGGTCGCCGTGATCTTGAGCGTCTTGCTCTCGCCCACGCGCAGCTTGCCCACGCTCCAGAACCAGTTGTCGTAGACCCCCGCCGGGTCGGTGCCCACCAGCGCCAGGCACTCAGGCAGGTGGTCGGTGACCTCCACGCGGGCCGTCGACTGCGGGCCGAGGTTCGTGACGGTCAGCGTGTAGGTGACGTTCTCGCCGACCGAGGGCGTGGCGTCGTCGACGGTCTTCGTCAGGGCCAGGTCGGCGAAGAAGCGGCTGCCGCCGCGCTCGATGATGCGGCCCGGTCCCTGCCCGGCCACGAAGTCCGGAATCACGCGATCCCCCCGGATGAAGATGCAGGCTTCGGCGTGGTTGTTGTCCGGGTCGGGGTCGTCCTCGTCGGCTTCGGCCCAGACCACGTTGCAATACTCGCCAGTGGCGTCGAAGCGCACGTCGATCCAGAGTTCAGCCTCGGCGCCGGCAGCCAGGTCGCCGACGGTCCATCCGCCG
>JBFGTT010000539.1:0-3090 GCA_041565995.1 Rhodothermales bacterium | reverse complement strand
GGCGGCACCGGCACCGGCGGCGCGCCCGTGGTGGCGGCGCTGGCGCGCAACCTGGGCATCCTGACCGTCGCCATCGTCACGCGGCCTTTCGAGTGCGAGGGCAAGCGCCGCGCCAACACCGCCCACGAAGGCATCGACCTTTTGCGCGAGCACGTCGATACGCTCATCGTCATCCCCAACGAACGCCTGCTCGACATCGCCGACGATACGACGAGCCTCATCGAGGCCTTCGAGAAGGCCGACGAGGTGCTCTACAACGCCACGCGCGGCATCTCGGACCTGATCACGGTGCACGGCCTGATCAACCTCGACTTCGCCGACGTGCGCACGACGATGAACAACGGCGGCACCGCGCTTATGGGCGCCGCGACGGCTTCGGGCGAGCAACGCGCCGAGAAGGCCGCCAAGGAGGCCATTTCTAGCCCCCTGCTCGACGGGCTTTCGATTGCCGGGGCGAGCAACGTGTTGGTCAACATCACGGCGGGCCGCTCGCTGGGCATCCGCGAGGCGACGGCAGCCACGAGCATCATCCAGCGCGAAGCCGGCGACGACGTGGAGGTCATCTTCGGCACGGTCATCGACGAGACGATGGGCGACGACCTGCGCGTGACGGTCATCGCCACCGGCTTCGACAAGCACCGGCACCCCGGCCCCAACGCCCGCCGGACGGTCCCGCTCGACCAGGAAGGCCCCGTCTACCACTACAAGGGCGAGGACAGCCTCCGCTACCTCGACATCCCGGCCTACGAGCGGCGCAGCGTGCCCTTCCCGCTGCCGCACAACGCGCAGCCCGCCGCCGAGGGCGACGACGCACGCCCCGGCCTGGGCGCCATCAAACGCCTGCACAAAGAAGAACTCAAGGACCGCACCGAGCGCATCCGCAAGGACAACCCGGACACGCCGGCCTTCCTGCGCAAGATGATGGACTGAACCGATTGCGGACTGCGGATGGGGGATTGCAGAGCATGGCAATCTCCCATCAACGGCTAGCCTGCGAAAAAGCGCGCCGACAGTGACGCAGGGCTGACACCGCGAAGACGTAGGTTTGCTATCCGAATGCCAACTCCAACATCCAGCACCCAGAAAGTGGGCGCCCTCGCCCCACACGAAGGCCCTTGAGCAAGGCCGATGGTCCTGCGCGCTGACGGCGCAGGGTTGTGGTTCGGCTGCGCGTCGCGTACCGCCGTGCAGCTTTGTGCTACCAGAGCCGCGTCCCCTCTTACAGGGGGCGCGGCTTTTGCCTGGTGCAAGCACGGGCAAGCGGGGCGGGGATCAGGCAGCCAGGCACTCCGGGTGTTCGCGGAGGATCTGTTCGTAGACCTGCGCGGCCTCCACCGGGTCCTTCCCCGTCAGCACCAGCGAGAGTTCGAGCGCCTGGAGCTTGCCCTGGCACGCCACCGCCGCGCCCAGGCGGTCGGACACCCGGAACGTCTTGTGCAGCGTGCCGCAGACGGTGCCCAGGGCCGTGATCACGGCGATGCCGATGCAGATGGCCTGCCAGCTCCCGGCCAGGTTGGTGGCGCCCTCGCCGGCTGCCGCCGCGCCGCCGGCCAGCACCGTGGCCAGGGCGCCCAGCACGATGCTCGTCACCAGCAGCCACGTGTCCAGCCGGCGCAGCCATTTCAGGTGCGCCGCGGCCTGCCGGAGGCCGCGCTGCACCAGCGCCAGGACGTGTGCGCGCTCCGGCCCCGCCGTGCCTGCTTGCTCAGCCATGACGCCGCGCCTCCGTCACATCTTGGCCGAAGCCAGGCGCGCGATTTTCTTGCGGCGCGGCGGCAACGGCGATTTCATCAGGTTCTTCTCGCGGGCGTAGGCGGCGCAGGCCTCGACGAACGAGGCAAACAGCGGGTGCGGGCAGCCCACGGTGCTCTTGTATTCCGGATGGAACTGTACGCCGATGAACCAGCGCTTCTCCGGCAACTCGACGATCTCGACCAGGTCGCGTTCGAGGTTGACGCCCACGAACTGCATCCCGTGTTCGTGCAGCTTGTAGCGCAGCACGTTGTTGAGTTCGAAGCGGTGGCGGTGCCGCTCCCGCACCTCCGCCTCGCCGTAGACGGCCCGCACGTGCGAGCCTTCGACGAGGAAGCAATCGTAGGACCCCAGGCGCATCGTGCCGCCCTTGTCGGTGATTCGCTTCTGCTCCTCCATGATGTCGATCACCGGGTGCGGCGTCTGCGGGTCGAACTCGGTCGAGTGGGCGTCGGACCAGCCGCAGACGTGGCGCGCGAACTCGATGACGGCGCACTGCATGCCCAGGCAGATGCCGAAGAACGGCAGGTCGTGCTCGCGGGCGTAGCGGACGGCGGCGATCTTGCCCTCGATGCCGCGCTCGCCGAAGCCGGGCGCCACCAGGATGCCGGCCACCTCGCCCAGCACCTCGGCCACGTTCTCCTGGCTCAGATCGTCCGAGAGGACGTACTTGGCCTCCACCTGCACGCCGTTTTCGACGCCGGCGAGCATCAGGCTCTCGGAGATCGACTTGTAGGCGTCCTGGTGCTCGACGTACTTGCCCACGAGCGCCACGCGCACGGTGGCTTCGGGGTTTTTGAGCGTGCGCAGGAAGTGCATCCAGGCGTCGAGCTTCGGCTCGGTGATGGCGCGCCCTGCTTCGAGGTCGTCTTCGATGTGGAGGCGTTCGAGCACGAGGTCGTCGAGGTCTTGTTCGGCCAGCAGCAGCGGCACCTCGTAGATGGTCTCGGCGTCGAGCGCCTGGATGACGGCGCGCGGCTCGACGTTGCAGAAGAGCGCGATCTTGCGGCGCAGATCGGCGTCCAACGGGTGCTCGGCGCGGCAGACGAGCAGGTCCGGCTGCAAGCCGTAGGAGAGCAGCGTCTTGACCGAGTGCTGCGTCGGCTTCGTCTTCAGCTCGCTGGCGGCGGCCAGGAAGGGCACCAGCGTCAGGTGCACGTTGAGCGTGTTGCGCGGGCCGAGTTCGTAGCGCAGCTGGCGGATGGCCTCCAGGTAGGGCTGGCTCTCGATGTCCCCCACGGTGCCGCCGATCTCGGTGATGATCACGTCGAAGGCGTCCGTCTCGCCGAGTTTGAGCATCCAGTGCTTGATCTCGTCGATGATGTGGGGGACCACCTG
>JBFGTT010000538.1:0-3096 GCA_041565995.1 Rhodothermales bacterium | reverse complement strand
CCGCCAACGGCTCCTCGCGCGAGGCGTCACGCTGATCGAGGTGCCGAAGGACGAGTTCGCCACGCTGGGAGGCAACGTGCTGGCCCTGGCGCCGCGCAAAGCCCTCCTGGCCGCCGGCAACCCGCAAACACAGCGCCTGCTCGAACGCCACGGCGTCGACGTGTGGACTTACCCCGCCGAAGAGATCTCCCGCAAGGGCGAAGGCGGCCCCACCTGCCTGACGCTGCCCCTGCTGCGGGCCTGATCCGGGATCCGCATGTTTCTTTCGGAGGATCGAGGATGGAAGATCGAAGAACGAGCAGCGTCCCAGGCGCCGTTTGTTTTCACCGAAGCCGTCGCCCCCCACCCTTCTACATTTCGCCCTGGCACCTTTACGTTTCACGTTTCAGGCATCACCTTTCACGTTTTACGTTTCCGCCGGATTTCGTACCATAAGGCGCGAGCTACCGAACCGATCACCAACGAGGGAGGGAAGGTTCCATGCGTACCGCAATCGTCCTGTTGATGGCCGCCGGCGCCCTGCTTATGGGCTGTGTCGCACCGGCCGAGGAAACCATGCCTGCATCGAAAACCCTGACCGAAGTGGACGTCGATCCGCCCGTGGCGAAGGTCGAACCGGTGGAGCTGACCACGCACGGCCACGTCCGCATCGACCCCTACTACTGGCTGCGCGAACGCGACAACCCCGACGTGCTGGCCTACCTGGAGGCCGAAAATGCCTACACAGACGCCGTCATGGCCCACACGAAGGACCTCGAAGACGCGCTGTTCGAGGAGATGAAGGGACGCATCAAGCAGGACGACGCCTCGGTGCCCTACCGGCAGGACGGCTACTACTACTACACGCGCTTCGAAGAGGGCCAGGAGTATCCCGTCTACTGCCGCAAGCAAGGTTCGCTGGAGGCCGACGAACAGGTCATGCTCGACGTCAACGCGCTGGCCGAAGGACACGATTTCTTCAACGTGCGCGGCCTGGAGGTCAGCGCCGACGGCAACCTGCTGGCCTTCGCCGCCGACACCGTCGGGCGGCGCATCTACACGCTCCGGTTCAAAAACCTCGCCACCGGCCAGGTCCTCCCCGTTGAGATCCCCGTCGTGACGGGCAACGTGGCCTGGGCCAACGACAACCGGACCGTCTTCTACACCCGGCAGGATCCCGTCACGCTCCGATGGCACCGCATCTACCGCCACCGGCTCGGCACCGACCCCGCCGCCGACGCGCTGGTCTACGAAGAAACCGACGAGACCTTCTCCAGCTTCGTCTTCAAAACCAAGTCGAAACGCTACCTGATGATCGGCTCGCGGCAGACGCTCAGCGACGAGTACCGCTTCCTCGACGCCGACGACCCCGGCGGCTCGTTCCAGGTCGTCCAGCCCCGCCAAAAAAATCACGAGTACGGCGTAGACCACTACGGCGACCACTTCTACATCCGCACCAACGACGCTGCCCAGAACTTCCGCCTCATGAAAACCCCCGTGACGACCCCCACCAGGGAGCACTGGCAGGAAGTCATCCCCCACCGCGACGACGTGCTGCTCGAAGGCTTCGAAATCTTCAAAGACCACCTCGTGCTCGCCGAACGAAAAAACGGCCTGCGCCAGCTCCGCATCCGCCCCTGGGACGGCAGCCGGGAGCACTACCTGGACTTCGGCGAGCCGGCCTACCTGGCCTACATCAGCACCAACCCCGACTTCGACACGCACGTGCTGCGCTACGGCTATACGTCGATGACCACCCCCAACTCGACGTTCGACTACGACATGAACGCGCGCACGAAGACGCTGCTCAAGCAGGAGGAGGTCCTCGGCGGCTTCGACAAAGACGATTACAAGACCGAACGCCTCTACGCCACCGCCGGCGACGGCACGCGCGTGCCCATCTCGCTCGTCTACCGCAAAGACCTCTTCCGCCGCAACGGCTCCGCCCCGCTGCTGCTCAACGGCTACGGCTCCTACGGCGCCAGCCGCGACGCCACCTTCAGCTCGGCCCGCCTGAGCCTGCTCGACCGGGGCTTCGTCTTCGCCCTCGCCCACGTGCGCGGCGGCTCGGAAATGGGCCGGTGGTGGTACGAGGACGGTAAGCTGCTCAATAAGAAAAATACCTTCACCGACTTCATCGCCTGCGGCGAACACCTCGTCCGCCGACAATACGCCGACCCGCAACGGCTCTTCGCCATGGGCGGCAGCGCCGGCGGCCTGCTGATGGGCGCCGTCGTCAACATGCGGCCCGACCTCTTCAAGGGCGTCGTGGCCGCCGTGCCCTTCGTCGACGTCGTCACCACGATGCTCGACGAGTCGATCCCGCTGACGACGGGCGAATACGACGAGTGGGGCAACCCCAACGAGGAGGTCTACTACGAATACATCCTGAGCTACTCGCCCTACGACAACGTCGAGGCCAAAGCCTACCCGCACCTGCTCGTCACCACCGGCCTGCACGACTCGCAGGTGCAGTACTGGGAGCCGGCCAAGTGGGTCGCCCGCCTGCGCGCCCTCAAGACCGATCACAACCGCCTGCTGCTCAAGACCAACATGGAGGCCGGCCACGGCGGCGCCTCGGGCCGCTTCCGAAGCCTCCGCGAGACGGCCTTCGAGTACGCCTTCCTGCTCGACCTCGCCGGCATCCACCACGTCGAGCAGCGCAGCTCCTGAGACGCATGGTTCCGTCCATCTCTGAAACTCACTTCGCCAGCACCACCTTGCGGGTCTGGAGCGTGTCGCCGGCGTGCAGGCGCACCAGGTACGTCCCGCTGGGCAGGCCGCTGGCGTCCCAGGCGAGGCGGTGCTCGCCGGGCGGGCGGACGGCGTCGAGCAGCAGGGCGACCTGCTGCCCGAGCACGTTGTAGACCCTGAGCACCACGCGTTCCGTTTGCGGCAGGCTGAAGGCCACCGTCGTCGTCGGGTTGAAGGGGTTGGGGTAGGTGGGATGCAGAGCCACGCGCTCCGGCACTTCCGCCTCCTCCACGTCCGTGCCGACGGCGCGGGCAAACCACCGGGGATGGAACACCGCCTCCGGAAACGTGAGGGAGGTCAAGGCGCCCGTGTCGAAGGCGAAGAGGCGGATCTGGTTGTTCGCCGTGCTCGTGAAGGCCAGTT
>JBFGTT010000537.1:0-3105 GCA_041565995.1 Rhodothermales bacterium | reverse complement strand
TGGCGGCGCTCGTAGGGCGCCGGATCCAGCCCCTGCGCCAACGCAAAGTCGACCGACGTTTTGCCGACCATCCAATGGCGCATTTCCTCGTCCGGCATGGCCTCCGGGTTGAGGTAGAAGAAGCGGGCTTCGGGGTCGAGCACGGCTACCTGCACGGGCAATTCGCGCAGGGTGTTTTCGTAGAAGGCTTTGAGCACGGCGATGCCTGCCTCGGCCTGGTTGCGCTCGGTCACGTCGAGCATGGTCGAGAGCACACAGGCTTCGCCGTCGAACTCCATCAGTTCGAGCGACATGATGACGTCGCGCAGGGTGCCGTCGCGGCGGCGGAGTTGGGCTTCGAGGCTGTGCACGGCGGCGTCGCTGTGCGAGAGCAGCGCGAGCATACGCGCCCGTTCGGTGCCCTGCACCCAGAGGTTCAGCTCCGGGGCGGTGCGGCCCACGATGGCGAGGCGGTCTTCGTAGCCGAGCAGGCGCACGAAGCTGTCGTTGACGTCGATGTAGCGGCCGTCGGAGAGGCGGCTGATGCTGATGGCCATGGGCGCCGAGCGGAAGACGCGGGCGAATTTCTGCTCGCTCTGCTGCCGGGCTTCGGCGGCGTGGCGGCGCTTGGTGATGTCGACGAGGTAGATGCGGGCGCGGTCGGCGCCGGGCACGCGCACGATGCGTTGCTCGTAGACGCTGCTGCCGACCTCCACCTCGCGCACGATGTGGCGGCGTTTGCCGTGGCGCAGGCCCGCCAGCAGGGCCGGCACCTCGTGCAGCAGCGGATGCGCCATGCCCTGCCGGTCCAGGTCGGGGAAGAGGGCGGCGGCGGCGGCGTTGCGGAAGCAGATGGCCCCGTCGGCGTCGATCTCCAGGACGGGATGCGGGTTGAGATCCGGGAACGAGCGATCCGCAGACTCGGCCCGCCGGCGCGGCGCGCGCCAGGCCAGCAACACGAGAGCGCCCCCCGCCAGGACGGCCAGTGCGACCACGAAGGCTTCGGACAGGCCCTGCATCCACGCGGCCAGGGCGTCGAAGACCGGCGTAAAACGGATGCCTGCGAGCGTGAGGGTGGCGAGGCCGGAGAGGAGCATGGTGTCCCGAAGCCACGAGCGCCGTGCGCGGCTGAATACCTGACGTTCCTTCATGCGACGGGAGACGCTGCCCCGGCGGACAGACGTCGTTGTGGCGGCTACGCGAAGTGTTCCTAGAAGCAGTCCTTCATCCAGCGCCTGACCTGCTCCGTTAGATTCCAGCCCAAAACTATCATAATTATCGTTAGAAGGGAAGGGTTTATTAAGCGTTTTTTTAAACAGTGGCGCTTTTTGCGCCGGATATCGGGCCTCAGCGCGCCGTTTCGGCGCCACGGGCGCCGCCGGGCGCACGGCAGACCGGCGGCTTTCGTACCTTGCCGCCGTCCTTCTTCTCCCAAAGCGGCTCGTTCCATGCCTCACCTCGAAACCTTGCTGGCGCAGGCCGGCGGCGGGGCCGACCCTGCGACCGGCGCCCTCGTGGCTCCGCTGCACCTCTCGACCACGTTCGAGCGCGCCGCCGACGGCAGCTATCCGCACGGCTACGTCTACAGCCGAGAGGACAACCCCACCCGGCATCTCTTCGAAACGACCCTGGCGGCCCTCGAAGGCGGCGCGGCGTGCGCGGCCTTCGCCTCGGGCATGGCCGCCGCCAACGCCGTCCTGCAAACCCTCCGCCCCGGCGACCACGTCCTGCTGCCCGACGACGGCTACCACGGCACGCGCCGCCTGCTCGACGCCGTCTTCGCCGCCTGGGACCTGCACCACACCCTCATCGACATGACGGACCTGGCGGCGCTGGAGGAGGCGCTGCGCGCCGGGCCGCGCCTGGTCTGGGCCGAGACGCCTTCGAACCCGCTGCTCAAGATCACCGACCTGCGCGCGGTGGCCGAGCGCGTCCACGCCGCCGGCGCCCTGCTGCTGGTCGACGCCACGTGGACGACGCCGCTGCTGCAACGCCCCTTCGACCTGGGCGCCGACCTCGTGCTGCACGCCGTCACGAAGTACCTCGCCGGCCACTCCGACGTGCTCGGCGGCGCGCTCGTCGCCCGCGACGACGACGCTTTCTTCGAACGGGTCCGCGTGCTCCAGCGGGCCGCCGGTGCCGTGATGGATCCCTTCAGCGCGTGGCTGGCGCTGCGGGGGATGCGCTCGCTGGCGGCCCGCCTGCGCCTGCAGTGCGCGACGGCCCGCCGCCTGGCCGCCTTCCTCGACGCCCATCCCGGCGTGGCCCGCACCTACCACCCGTCGCTGCCGGCGCACCCCGGCCATGCCGTCGCCCGGCGGCAGATGACCGACTTCGGCGCCATGCTCGCCTTCGAGGTGCGCGGCGGCGAGGCCGAGGCGATGGCCGTGGCCGCGCGCGTGCAGGTGTTCCGGCGGGCCACCAGCCTGGGCGGCACCGAAAGCCTCATCGAGCACCGCGCCTCGGTCGAAGGGCCGGGCACGCGCACGCCGCCGGCCCTGCTGCGCTGCTCGGTAGGTCTCGAACACCCGGACGATTTAGTTGCCGATCTTTCCCACGCGCTGGGGTAACAATTGCGGATTTCGGATTTTAGATTGCGGATCGTGGCTTTGAGCACACCCTCGTCAATCCGCACTCCCCGATCCGAAATCCGCAATCCGAAATCCGCTATCATGAAGCTTCCTTTTGTCCTGGCCCGGCGCTTCGTGGCCTCCGAGACGCTCGAAGGCGCGCTGCCGGTGCTCGAAGATCTCCACAAGAAGGGCCTGCACACCTCGCTCGACCTGCTCGGCGAGTACATCGAAGAGCGCGAACTGGCCGAGCTGGCCCGCGACCTCTACATCAGGCTCGTCCACACCCTCGCCGACGAGCACGACGCGCACGGCTTCGACGCCAACATCTCGATCAAGCTTTCGATGATAGGGCAGAAGATCGACGAGGACTTCTGCCTCGACAACCTGCGCCAGCTCCTGGCCGTCGCCCGCAAAAAAGACGTGTTCGTCCGCCTCGACATGGAAGGCAGCGACATCACCGCCTCGACGCTGCGCCTCTTCGAGACCGTCTACCCGGACCACCCGGACCACGTGGGCATCGTGCTCCAGGCCTACCTCAAGCGCACCCGTGCCG
>JBFGTT010000536.1:0-3114 GCA_041565995.1 Rhodothermales bacterium | reverse complement strand
CGAAGGCCGGCAACAAGGGTGCCGAGGCCGCCGTGGCCGCCATCGAGATGGTCAACCTGATGCGTCAGTTGTAAGCGCCTTTCTCCGTGCCATCGCGCGTGTATTCGCCCATCGATCCAACGCTACGAAACCGTTTCCTGCCTGCGCCTGCCCGCGCGCCCACGCCCGGACCGCCCGACGCCGGAAGCGGCGCGGGGTCGGACGCTTCTGTGCCCGGGTCAACAGGGTGATCTCATGATCGGTATCGTTCGTCGTTTCGTTTCCCGGAGGCCCACGGCGTGCGCCGCGTGGGGCCTGGTGCTGTTGCTGGCCGGCGCCGCCGACGCCCGTGCGCAGGTGGGCCGGTGGACGGCGCACACCTCGCTGCGCGAAGTCGTAGCTCTCTCGGCTTCGGCAGACGCCGTCTGGGCTGCTACCACCGGCGGCGTCTTCAGCTATGCCCCCGGCACCGGCGAGATCCGGCGCTTTACCGCCGCCGAGGGCCTGCACAATGTGCAGACGCGCGCCGTCGCCTACGACGCCCGCCGCGCGGTCGTCTGGATCGGCTACAGCGACGGCGTCCTCGACCGGCTCGACCCGGCCTCCGGGCAGGTCGATACCTTCTTCGACATCGAACGCAGCCGCTTCCCGGCGCGCGAGATCAACCGGCTCGTCGTTCAGGGCGACTCGCTGCTGGTGGCGACGGGCTTCGGCCTGGTCGTCTTCGACCCGGAGCGGCGCGAAGTGCGCGACACCTACAGCCAGCTCGGCACGCTGGCGCGGGCCACGCCCGTCCGCGACGCGATGGTGGCGCCCCTGCCCGACGGCAGCGACGGCTTCTGGCTGGCGACGAGCGAGGGGATCGCCTACGCCCCGTTGCAGGCGCCCAACCTGCAAGATCCCGGTGCGTGGACCGTCGAGCAGGCCGGGCTGCCCTCGCGCCGGACGTGGTCGGTCGAGGTCTTCGAAGGGCAGCTCTACGTGGGCACCGAGGCCGGGCTGGCCCGGCGCCAGCCGGAGGGCGCCTACACCGCGCTCCCCTTCACCGACCGCACCATCTTCGACCTGGCCCCGCTGCCCGACCGCCTGCTGGCCCTCGACGACTTCAAGCTCTACGGCGTCTTCGGACAGGGCGGGTCGGTGGTGCTGGCCGACGGCTACCAGGGCCTCAGCAGCGTCGTCGAAGGACCGGAGGGCACCGTCTGGCTCGGCGACCGGCAGACCGGCCTCAACCATCTGGCCCGGCCCGTCGGCAACGAACGGCCCGACCTGCTGCGCGGCGAAATCTATCCCGACGGCCCCTTCGACGGCCTCTTCGGAGACCTCACGGTAGACCCGGCGGGCAACCTGTGGGCCGCCGCCGTCGAAGGATCGGCGGGCACCGGCTTCTACCGGCTCGACGCACAGGGCGACTGGACCAACTACACCCGGCGCTTCTTCGACGCGCTGGCCGGGCGCGGCAGCTTCCGCCAGGTCCACGCCGACGCGCAGGGCAACCTGTGGGCGGCCTCCTTCGGCAACGGCCTGGCCCAGGTGACGCCCGAAGGCGAGCTACGCGTCTACGACGAGTCCAACTCCTCGCTCCAGTCCGCCGCCGGCTTTCCCGGCTTCCTCATCGTCGGCGGCGTAGGCTCCGACGCCGACGGCACGCTCTGGGCTACCAGCACGACGGCCCCGCAGCCGCTGCACGTGCGCACCCCCAACGGCCAGTGGACGGCCCTGCCCTCACCCCAGTGTCCGGGCTTCGCCCCGACCACCGCCCTCGGCTCGCTCTTCGTCGATTCCTTCGGTCAGAAGTGGATCACGGTGCTCGAACTGGGCGACCTGCAGCGCACGCGCGGCCTGCTCGTGCTCGACACCGGCGCCTCCGCCACCGACCCCGCCGACGACACCTGCCGCTTCCTCGGCCAGCGCGGATCGCTCGGTCAGGGGTTGCCCAGCCTCGCCATCACCGCCGTCACCGAGGACCGCACGGGCCGCGTCTGGATCGGGACGGAGGAGGGGCCGGCCTTCGTCGTCAGCAGCACCGTCGCCGCCCGCGACGCCTCGGCGGTGCCCATCTGGCCGCAGTGGGCCGACCGCTCCCAGGGCGTCTTCGTGCTCTCGGGCCTGCGCATCAACGACCTCGCCGTGGATCCCTCCAACCGGCTCTGGGTGGCTACCAACCTGGGCGTCTACCTCCTCGAACCGGCCCAGGGCAACTACCGAAGTGCCGAACGCTTCACCGAAGACAACGCCCCGCTCTTCTCCAACACCGTCCTGGCCGCCACCGTCGACGGCGCCACCGGAGAGGTCTATTTTGCCACCAGCCAGGGCTTGATCAGCCTGCGCGGCGACGCCATCGCGCCGGTGGCCCGGAAACGCGACCTGTTTGTCTATCCCAACCCGGTCCGGCTCAGCGGCGAGGCGGCGCCGGACATCTTCATCGAGGGGCTGGTCGAGGAGACGCGGGTGCAGGTGGTGGCCCCGCACGGCGAAGTGGTGGCCCGCTTCGACGCGCGCGGGGGCCGTGCCCGCTGGGACGGGCGGGACCTCAACCGGCAACTGGTGCCCTCGGGCGTCTATCTCATCGTGGCCGTCGGGCAGAACGGCGAGGGGGCCGCCTACGGCAAGCTGGCCGTCATCCGCTAGGCGGGGTTCCGTCGATCCATGGAAAGTTCACCGGCACAAAAGCCGCTTTGTTGCGTAGAGAGGGCAGGATTCCTACATTAGGGGTCCTTTTTGCTCGACGGTGATCGTAGCTCAGGTGGTTAGAGCGCCAGGTTGTGGCCCTGGAGGTCGGGGGTTCAAGTCCCCTCGGTCACCCTCTCGCCGCGAAGACGCCGTCTTCCCTTTGAGAACATCCCGCGCCGCGTTCGTCTAGGGGTCTAGGACGCCGGCCTTTCACGCCGGTAACACGGGTTCAAATCCCGTACGCGGTACCCTCGAAAGCCTTGCTCGCCAATGCCTGAAAAATGGCGCTTGCGGGCAAGGCTTTTTTTGTGTAGACCTATGATTGACTGATTGGCGCCGTTTTAGTACACTTTGTCCTGCTCTGTTGGAGCGCTGGTGTTCATTTCCATCTTCACGTCAACGTTAAGGAGGTACCGAGTTATGCGTACGCTGGTTGGGTTTCTCCTGCTCTCGGTCGTCGTG
>JBFGTT010000535.1:0-3127 GCA_041565995.1 Rhodothermales bacterium | reverse complement strand
GGGCCACGACTGGGCCGAGGCCAAGCTCGACATCAAATTTGCGATCCCCGCGTCCAAGCCGAAGGATCCCCAGATCGTCATGAACGGCAACACCGCCCTCGCCCTCGGCATACTGGCCTCGGGCATGGAGGTCTGCGCGATGTATCCCATCACGCCGGCGACCTCGGCCTCGCACTACCTCAGCGAGGTCTTCGAGCACGTCGGCGGCCTCGTGCATCAGGCCGAGGACGAGATCGCGGCCTGCGCCTTCGCCATCGGCGCCTCCTACGCCGGTAAGTGCGCCGTCACCATTACCTCCGGGCCGGGGATGTCGTTGAAGACCGAACTGCTCGGCCTGGCCGTGATGGCCGAGATCCCGCTGGTGGTGGTCAACGTGCAGCGCGGCGGCCCCTCCACCGGCCTGCCGACGAAAGTGGAACAGGGCGACTTGCTGGCGGCCCTCTTCAGCACCCACGGCGATGCGCCCAAGGTGGTCATGGCTCCGGCGACCATCGAGGACTGCTTCTACGCCGTGCTGACGGCCCGCAAGATCGCCGAGACGTTTCGCATGCCGGTGATCGTGCTCTCGGACGCCAACCTGGCCACCGGGCAGCAGCCCTTCCCGAGGCCGCAGTTCAGTAAAGCCTGGCTGGCGCCGCCCATCGACCAAAGCCCCGTGCCGGAGGGCGCCCGGCCCTACGACTGGGACCCCCGGACCGGGCTTTCGCGGCGGTTCATTCCGGGTCAGCCCAACGGGATGTTCACGCTGACGGGCCTGGCGCACGGCAAGAACAGCAAGGTGGCCTACAACCCCGGCGTCAACCAGGAGGGTGCCCGCAGCCGAAGCCTCAAGCTGGCGGCCTTTCAGAAAACCCTCAAGCCGCCGACGGTCTTCGGCGATCCGGAGGGTGACCTGCTCGTGGTGGGGTGGGGCAGCACGAAGGGCGCCATCGAAGAGGCCGTAGCGCGGGTGCGCGAAGACGGCCTGCGCGTCTCTTCGCTGCACCTGAAGTTCCTGCAACCGATGGCCTCGGGCATCAAGGACATCCTGACCCGCTTCAAAGCGGTCATCACCGTCGAGATCAACTATTCGGACGACCCCGACGACGACCTCATCAACGAGGACAACCGCCGCTACGCGAACCTGGCCTGGCTGCTGCGCGCGCGCTACCTGCTCGACGTGCAGTGCTGGTCCAACGTACACGGCCAGCCGCTCAAACCCGGCAACATCGAAAAGATGATCCGCCAACGACTGCGCGCCGCAGCGCAGGAGGAACACGACCATGTTCGGTCTTAACGCGCCCTGCCTGCTGGACCTCGACCGGGACTATTACGGCCTGGAAGACTACCAGAGCGCCATCCCGCGCTGGTGTCCGGGCTGCGGCGACAACGCCATCCTCAGCAGCGTCCAACGCCTCTGCCGGGACGAGCAACTGCCGCCGGAGAAGACCGTCTTCGTCTCCGGCATCGGCTGTTCGAGCCGCTTCCCGCACTACATGGGCACCTACGGCTTTCACGGCCTGCACGGCCGGGCACTGCCCATCGCCCAGGGCGTCAAGATCCGGCGTCCGGACCTGCACGTATTCGTCAACATGGGCGACGGGGATTGTTGCAGCATCGGCACGGCCCACTGGATCCACGCCATCCGCTACAACATGGACCTGGTAGCCATCGTCCACGACAACGAGATCTACGGGATGACCAAGATGCAGGCCTCGCCGACCACGCCGCAGGGCTTCAAGACCAACACGACGCCCTACGGCGCCCACCTACGCCCGCTCAACATCCTCAGCGCCACGCTCGGCGTGACGAACGCCTCCTTCGTGGCCAACGTGGGGGACTGGATGCCCGAGGTGCTCTACGAAATCCTCCGGCAGGCATTTCACCACCGGGGGTTCTCCTTCGTCCGCGTCATCCAGCGGTGCCCGCACTTCACCCCGAAGCTCTTCGAATCGCTCGTCACCAACCCCGACAACACGCTGCTGCTGACGCACGCAGACGGCCTGCAACCCGGCGAACGGGTCGCCCAGGTGTACAAGCAACAACGCGTGCACGACCCCGCCGACCTCGACGCCGCCCGTGAACTGGCCGCAATGGAGGACCAGGCGCCCGTCGGGATCCTCTACAAAAACGACCGCATCGAGTGCTACGACGACCTGCGCAAGCCCCGCAGGGTGGTCACCACACAGATGCGCAAGGAAGCGCTAGACCGAGAGTTCGACAAGTTCGCCGTCCATCCCGGGTGAGGAGCGCCTCGAACGTGGAAAAGACCGTGGACATAGCGGCGGCCAAAGGACGCCCGAGCGACCTGCTCCGGACGAACCACCGTGCGGCGGACGGCCTGCGCGCCGTCGTCGAGACGGCCTTCCGTTGTGCCGAGGCGGTGGGGGGCTGGCAGGGCGAGGCCGACGAGGGGCTGGCGCGCCTGTGGCACGACATCGCCGCGCGGCGCCCGGCCAACGTGTCCGGCCTGCCGTCAACGGCGTTCTACGTCGCAGACCGTTCGGCTGCCGTGGATCAACTCGTCGGCTTTGCGGGCAGCGGCAGGCGGGTAGCCTTCATCGGCTCCGGGGCGTGGTCCCCTGCGCCGGGAAGCACCCCCGCTGTGCCGTTCGTCGTGCACCGCCCGGCAGAGGCCGGCCTCGAAGCGCCGCGCGAAGGTTTTTTTTGCCTGGCCGCCCGCACGCCGCAGCAGGCGGCGGATCTCAGCCTGATAGCCCATCGCACGGCGGAGGCGTCGCTCTGCCCCGGCGTCCTCGTTTTCTCCGTCGGCCCGGACGGCGACGCCCCCGGCGCGTGGCAGCCGGTAGATCTGCCGTCGGCGCACGCCTACCTCGGCCTGCCCGCCGACGAGATCGAGACGCCGACGGCCTGCCAGCGCGCCGTCTGGGGTGCGCGGCGCAGGCGCATCCCGGACGACCGTGCGCCCGGCCCGCCGCTTCAGTCTGCCGCCTTGATGGCCGACGTGCCGGCGCTGGCGCGCGACGCCATGCGGGCCTTCGAGGACCTCACCGGGCGGGGCTACGACCTGGTCGAACGCCTCGACACGGACGACGCCGACGTCGTCATCCTGGCTGCGGGGCGCTCCTTCGGCTGGCTGGAGCGGCACCTGGCGGCCTTGCAGGCGCAGAGCGGCTGCCGCGTGGGC
>JBFGTT010000534.1:0-3129 GCA_041565995.1 Rhodothermales bacterium | reverse complement strand
TGGCGTAGGGCGAGCCGAGGGTGCCCTTGCGTTTTTTCAGGCCGATGGGATGGATGGGCATGAGCCAGATCGTCGTCACGCCCAGCGCTTTGAGTTCGGGCAGGCGCGGGATGACGGCGCGGAAGGTACCCTCGGGCGTGAAGTCGGTCACGAAGAGTTCGTAGAGGACGGCGTTTTCGACCCAGGCGGGCCGGGCCGTCGTGTCCTCGACGCCGGCTTCGGTGGTGACGGTCTCGGTCTCGCCGGCGGGCGTGCAACCGGTGGCCGGACCGAGGCACAGGAGCAGCAGAAGGATCGGCAGGGGGAGCAGGCGTCTGGGCATGGGCGTGCGCGAATGGAAGGGGGAGCGATCCGCCCAAAATATTGGTTTTCTTTGCGGATCGCCACGCCCGCCGCACCGCCAGCGCAACGTTACGAGTTTCTTGCACCGGTGGTCAGTTGCCCAGCAGCGGCTTGAGGTCCGGGTGATCGGCTATGCGCACGAGGACCGTGTCGGCGGCGATGGCGGCGGGATCGAGCAGGGAGGCGCGCAGACCGCCGGCGAGCACGGTGACCGCGTCGGCGGCTTGATTTTTCAGGATGAAGACGCGGGCCAGCTGGTAGTAGGCGGCGGGTTCCTCGGCGCCGGAGGCCATCGCGATGCGGGCGAACGATTCGGCCTCGTCGAGTTTGCCCAGGAGCACGGCGTTCCAGGACAGGCGCACGTGCAGCGCAGCGTCGTCGAGCACCAGTTCGGCGGCGGCGGCCAGGGCGCGCTCGGCCAGGGCACGGTCGCCGTTGCGGCGGGCGGTTTCGCACAGGATGAGGTGGGCCTCGCCGTCGTCGGGGCGTAGCGTCACGGCCCGGCGGGCGTCGGCCAGCGCTTCGGCGTCGCGGTCGAGGGCCAGCAGCACCTGCGCCCGTAGCTTGAGCGCTTCCACGTCTTCGGGGAGTTCCTGGAGCACGCGGTCGACGCGGGCTTTGGCTTCGAGCATGCTGGCGCCGCTCTTCCAGGCCGCTTCCGCGCGGTGATATTGCACGTTCATCTCCGGCGACCGCTTGATCTGCGCCGTCGCCGAGAGCGCCGGGCCGCCGAGCAGCACCACGGCCAGCAGCAGCCCGCTCCAGATCCTATCGGCGCGCATCGTATCTCTGCTCCACAGGCAAAAAGGGGGGGTCATTTTGAGGGTCCTCTTTATCAAGAATCATTCCACGTGCTATTTTCGTACGTGCGAGCGTTTGCGCGCGCCGCAGCGTACAGTTTTCCTTACAGCACCGCCCTGCCGATGCCTCAGACGAAGCCTGCCGCCCTCCCGCTCGCCCGCGACCTCGCGGGGCTGCTGCGCACGGAGCGCTTCGGACGCGCGCTGCGCGGCTACCGGTCCGTCGGCTCGACCAATACGGTGGCGACGGCGTGGGCCGCCGCCGGAGCGCCCGAAGGCGCCGTCGTCGTGGCCGAGTATCAGACGGCGGGGCGCGGGCGGCAGGGCCGCGCCTGGCAGGCCGACGCCGGGCACAACCTGACGTTTTCGGTGATCCTGCGCCCGTCGCTTCCGGCGGCGAGCCTGGGCCTCGTGGCGGTGGCTGCCGGCGTGGCGGTGGCCGAGGCCGTCGAGGCCTTTGCAGCGCCGCTGCGGGCGGCCATCAAGTGGCCCAACGACGTGTTGCTGGAGGGCCGCAAGTGCTGCGGCATGTTGCTGGAATCTACGCTCGGCGGGGGGACAGGTGCCACCGTGGTGCTGGGCATCGGCCTCAACGTCAACCAGCACGCGTTTGCGCCGCCGCTCGAAGCGCAGGCCACCTCGCTGCTGCTCGAAGCCGGGCGGCCCCTCCCGCTCGCTCCGCTCCTGGCCGACTTGCTGCTGCGCCTGGAGCGGCACTACGCCTCCCTCGACGCCGACGGCGGCGACGCCGCGCGCCGGGCCTACGAAGCCCGCCTGCACGGCCTGGGGCGCGAGACAACGCTCCGCTTCACCGGACGGCAGGAGCGCGTCGGCGGCGTCCTGCTGGGCATTACCGACACCGGCGCGCTTCGCCTGCGCACCGCCGACGGCCCCCGCACCTTCCACGCCGGCGAAGTCACCTCCAGCCCTTTTTAGGTTTGGATTTTTTGTGAGTCGGTAGCCTGCGGGTAGGGATGCGCGTTGTGGTGAATGCCTTGCCAGAAGCGATCAGCTTTCAGCGATCAGCTTGAAGTATCTTTAGCTGGACGCTACGGCGCAGCGCCTTCACCCCGAACCTACCAATCCGCAATCCAAAATGTGGTTGACGCTCGACATCGGCAACAGCGCGGCCAAGGGCGGTTTCTTTGAGGGCGACCGCCTGGCGGAGACGTTCCGCATCGCGCGTGAGGCCCCGCCCGACGCCTGGGAAGGCGCCCTGGCCGAGCACCTGCGGCGGCGGGCCGTCACGCGGGCAGGCGTGGCCTCGGTGGTGCCGGCAGCCACGGCCCTGGTGCGGCCCCTGCTCGAGCGCCTGGCCGGCGTCCCGGTCGAGGTCCTCGACTACCGGATGCGGCTGCCCTTCGCGCTGGCCTACGAGACGCCGCAGACGATGGGCACCGACCGCCTGGCCGCCGCCGCCGCCGCGTGGGTCCGCTTTGGCCAGCCTGCCGACGGCGGCCCGCGTAGCGTCGTCGCCCTCGACGCCGGCACCGCCGTGACGTACGAGGTGGTGGACCGCACGGGCGTCTTCCTCGGCGGCACCATCGCGGCGGGGCCGGCCTTGCTGCGCGACGCCCTCCGCCGGGGCACCGCCCAGCTTCCGGTCGTGCCGCTCGAACTGCCCGAGACGCCGGTGGGCCGCTCGACGCTGGAAGCCCTCCAGGCCGGCATCCTCTTCGCCTTCCTCGACGGGGTGCGCGGCATGCTCGCCCGCGTGCGCGAGGCCCTCGGCGAAGCGCCGCTCGTGGTAGCCACCGGCGGCTGGGGCGCCTTCCTGCAATCGCACCTGGACGAGATCGACCTCGTCGAGCCGCACCTGGTGCTCCACGGCATCCGGGTGCTGATGGCCCTCAACGATCCCGACGCCTAACGAGCTTTCGACGCTGTGCAAACGCTCCTGACCGACTCGCCGCAAGAGGCCGCCGCGCTGCTGCGTGCCGGCGAGGTAGTGGCCTTCCCCACGGAAACGGTCTACGGCCTGGGCGCC
>JBFGTT010000533.1:0-3152 GCA_041565995.1 Rhodothermales bacterium | reverse complement strand
GGTCACTGTTGCCATACTCTTCAGGGTTTCAGGGTTGCAGGTTGCAGGGTACCGATTGAACAGCGCAACCGATATCGTGCTAACCTGTACTGGTCAAACTTTTTCAACGAGCACGCCGCGCGCGGTCAGTTGCAACTCCTGCACCGGCTCCCTCGCCTCTTCCCCGGGGTCCGCTCCGGCGTCCTCGGCCAGGTGGTGATGCGCTGCCGCCGAAAGCGTCTCCTCGGCGAGCGTGCCTTCGACGACCACGCGTCGCCCGCTGATGTCCATGGGCACGGTGAAGACGTAGTCGCTGCCGTCCTCCGTGCGGGGCACGACGACGCGGACGTTGTTGCCGTCGCTCGTCTGGAGGGTCAGCCAGCAGCCGCGCGCCTGGCAGACGGCGGCCACGGTGCCCTCGACCTTGACGGTTTGCCCCACGTACCGCTCGCGTTGGGCCACGACGGCCTGTACGGGCATTGCGCCCTCGTCGGTGAGGGCCGCGCCATAGGCGTCGTAGGCCGCAGCCGGCTCGGCAGGCGGTTCGTTCCGGCACGCGGCCAGGGTGCAGGCGAGCGCGAACAAAAGCACGGTGTATAAGCAAGAGCGTTTCATATCGATCCGTTCAGGTCGATGCGCGCGATGAAACGAGCATCGGGGATGGGAAAAAGCCCGGTTGATCGTCTATCCTTCCCCGCTCAACCCGCCACGGCTTCGACCTCGGCGCCGGTGGCGAAGACGGCGGGCCGGCACTTGGCCTCGAACTCGTCGCGAAAGCGCACGATGGTGTTGCGCACGGGCCAGGCGGCGGCGTCGGCCAGGGCGCAGACCGTGCGGCCTTCCATCTGGTCGCAGAGGTCGAGCAGCAGGTCCAGGTCGCGCAGGTTGCCCCGGCCTTCGTCGATGCGGGTGACGAGGTTCTCGAGCCAGCCGGTGCCTTCGCGGCAGGGGGTGCACTGGCCGCAGCTTTCGTGGTGGTAAAAGTGGGTGACGCGGCGCAGGAACGAAACCATGTCGGTGTCTTCGTCGAGGAAGAGCATGCCGGCGGTGCCCATCATCGAGCCGGCCTCGCGCAGGCTTTCGACGTCCATCGTCACGCCGTCGATCATGTCGGCCCGGAGCACGGGCACCGACGAGCCGCCGGGCACGAGCGCCTTGAGCCGCTTGCCGCCCCGCATGCCGCCGGCCACCTCGTCGAGCAGGTCCGTGATGAGCATCCCCGTGGGGTACTCGTAGACGCCGGGCCGGTTGACGTGGCCGGAGATGCCGTAGAGCACCGGGCCGGGGTGCTTCTCGGCACCGATGCCGGCGTACCAGGCGCCGCCCCGCTCTACGATCAGCGGCACGCAGGCGAGCGTCTCGACGTTGTTGATGGTCGTCGGGTAGTCCCAGATGCCGCGCTGGGCGGGGAAGGGCGGCTTGATGCGCGGATAGGCGCGCTTGCCCTCCAGGGATTCCATCAGGCTCGTCTCCTCGCCGCAGATGTAGGCGCCGGCGCCCTTGTGGATGACGATGTCTGTCGAGAAGCCGGTGCCCATCACGTTGCGGCCCACGTAGCCCCTGGCGTAGAGCCGCTCGAGCTCGCGCTCCATGTGGGTGATCCAGTCGGCGTACTCGCCGCGCACGTAGAGGTAGCACGTCTTGATCGTCATGGCGTAGTTGGCGATCAAGATGCCCTCGAAGACCAGGTGCGGGTTGTACTCCATGAGCTGCCGGTCCTTGAAGGTGCCCGGCTCGCTCTCGTCGCCGTTGCAGCACAGGAAGCGGGGCACGTTGGCATCGACGGGCGGCATGAAGCTCCACTTGAGCCCCGTGGCGAAGCTCGCGCCGCCGCGCCCGCGCAGGCCGCTGGCCCGGACCTCGTCGGTGACGGCCTTCGGCTCCCACTTCGGATTCGTCAGCACCTCGCGCAGCGCCTGGTAGCCGCCGTTGGCTTCGTAGACCTCCAGCCGGTGGAGGTCCTTGACGGGCGGCAAGAGCACGCGCTGGTAGGCGCGCCAGTCGCCGGCTTTGCTCCGGGCGGCGCCGTTGGTGGATTCTGGCATGGCTTTTACGTCAGGCTCAAGTCAAGGCTTGGGGGCCGAAAAAACGCGGGGTGCTCCCGGCCACGGCAAAGCGCCCTTTCGCGCCTCAGGCATCCATCTCCGAGACGGGCGCCGGGCGGCAGGCTTCGATGGCCTCGGCGTCGCTGCGGCGGTTGCCGCCGAGCTCGTCCTCGTCCTGCGGCAGCGTGATGGAGACGAACGGCGGCAGCTTGCCGGCGCGCAGGTCTTCGATCAGCCGATCCACCTTCTCGCGCGTCAGGTGGTGCACGTAGGGGCCGTTGGTGACCTGGAGCAGCGGCGCCGAGCCGCAGGCGCCCAGGCACTCGACCTCCTGCACGGTGAACAGCCCGTCGGCGGTGGTCTCGCCCTTGTGGATGCCCAGCTTCTCTTCGAGGTAGTGCAGCACGTCGTAGCCGCCGCAGAACTGGCACGAGAAGCAGGTGCACACGTCGAGCACGTAGCGGCCCATCCGCTCCTTGTAATACTGCGTGTAGAACGTGGCGACGCCGTAGGCCTTGGCGTAGGGGATGCCGATGGCGGCGGCGGTAAGCTGGATGACTTCGGGCGGCAGGAAGCCGAACTTCTCCTGGGCCAGCCACAGCGCCTTCATCACCGCGCCGTCCGCCGTCGGATACTGCTCGACGAACCGGGCGATCCGCTGCCGCTCTTCCTCGGTGAAGACCAGTTCCGCTGCCGGGATCTGCGGCGCCGGCGCGCGCTCCGGCAACGGCACGACGGGGTTCTTGATAAAATCGGCCATTTTCGATGTAGGAGTGTGGAGTGCGGAGTGCGGATTGGGTGCTCACGGAAAGCATTCCGCACTCCGCACTCCGAAATCCGCAATGTTATTTGTCTGCTTCGCCCATGACGGGATCGACGGAACCGATGAGCACGACGATGTCGGCCACGGGGGCGCCTTCCATCATGTATTCGAGGCCTTGCAGGTTGGTGAACGAGGGGGCTTTGATACGCACGCGCCAGGGGTGGCCCGTGCCGTCGCTCTCCAGGTAAAAGCCCAGCTCGCCCTTGGGACTCTCGATGGCGTGGTAGGCCGCCGCGCCCCTGGGCGGCGTGACGCCGGTGTCGGTGTACATGAAGTCGTGGATCATCCCTTCCATCGAGTAATAG
>JBFGTT010000532.1:0-3169 GCA_041565995.1 Rhodothermales bacterium | reverse complement strand
CGCCACGCGGGTGCGGCAACTGCGCCGGGAGTATCAGCGCGCCGACTCGATTTACCGGCAGGCGCGGCTGCATCTGTCCTCGCAAGACCGCATGTATACCTTTGCGCCGCTGGCGCCGGATTCGCTGCGGCACCTCTTGCGTGAGGGCGAGGCGATGGTGGTCTACGACCTGCGGACTATCGGCCTGCGGAAGCCGCAGCAGGACGTCTCGGTGGCCTACGTGGTGCTGCCGGACACCGTGGTGCTGCGCCGGCTGGCTCTCCAGGGCGCGGTGCTGGCCGAGCAGGTGCGCTTCTTCCGGGATCAACTGGGCGGTTCCGAGGGCGGCCCCGGCACCGGCTGGGAACCGGCGGCGCGGCGCCTCTACCGGGAGTTGATCGCGCCGGTGCTGCCGGCCTTGCCCGATTCGGTGCGCCACCTGCACCTGCTGCCCGAAGGCGTCTTGCACTATCTGCCCTTCGCCGCGCTGCTCGACGAGGCGGGCCGCTTCCTCGTCGAGCGCTACACGCTTTCGATTACCCCCTCGGCCAGCGTGCTGGGACTGAGCCGGCAGCGCAACCCGAGGCGCTGGCGCTCGATGCTGCTGCTGGCCGACCCCCAGCAGCGGCTGCCCGGCTCGCGGCAGGAAGTGCTGGCCATCCAGGCCGAGTCGCCCAACCGACGCCTGGCGCTCGTGGGCGACAAGGCCACGCAGGCCAACCTCGAAGAACTGGCCGACGGCTACGACGTGCTGCACTTCGCCACGCACGGGCGCTTCGTCAGCCAGGCACCCTGGCGTTCGTACCTGGAATTATACGACGATGTGTTGAGCGTCGAAGAGATCGGCCAACTCGCCCTCGATGCCTATCTCGTCACCCTCAGCGCCTGCGAAACGGCGCTCAGCGGTGGGCTGCTCTCCGACGTGCCCGACGGCGATGAGTGGGTCGGGTTGAACCAGGCGTTTCTGGCTGCGGGCACGCCCACCGTCATGGCCAGCCTCTGGCCCATCGACGACCGCGTCAGCAGTACGCTTATGATCGCCTTCTACGAAGGGTTAGGCCCCGCCGGCAAGGCCCACGCGCTGGCGCAGGTACAGCGGCGGTTCATCCGGGATCCGCGTACCCGCCACCCTTTCTACTGGGCGCCCTTCACCATCACCGGCGATCCCCTCTAAGCCGTGCAGAAGGCGCCTTCCGGAGCGTACACGCCTCGTCTGTGCGATGCCTGGCACAGAAAATGAGGTACACCGGTCCGGGACTCTACCCAGTGTTCCTGCAATGCGCCTGGGACCGGCGGTGCATGCCGTTGTGAAGGGGACGCAGTTGTGAGAGTCTCTTTGACGGAACCCCCACCTAGATGAAGAGCAGAAAACGATGCACACGACCCTCCTTCTCCTGCGGGATCAGCGAATCCGCACCCTGACGCTATGCCTGGCCCTGCTCGGCGGCGTCGTCCTCTCGGCCCAAGGCCAGGTGGCCGTACAGGTAGACTACGGCCAGATCACCATCGCCAACGCTAACCATCAGCCACAGCTTGCCTTCCAGGCTACGGGAAAAAACACGAAAGCCGGCGGGTGGTTCGTAACGGATAATGTAGGAAATACCTACACCGCAGGCGGCTACCAGAGCGGCGGCGGCGGCGGCGGCGGCGACGACGACGACGGCGACGTGATCATCGTCGGTGGCTACCAGAGCGGCGGCGGCGGCGGCGACGACGACGACGGCGACGTGATCATCATCGGCGGCTACCAGGATGCCCTCAATCACTTCCGGGAGTTCTACGGCGCCCTCATCGAGCACGACGAAATCCTCGGCGTCGACCTGATCACGCTGCCCGGCGCTGCCGACCCCTACGCCACGTTTTTCAACGCCATCCTCTCGGACACGCTCCACGGGCACCGGCTCGTCGAGTTCTTCCGCCTGATCGAACTGGCCAGCCTCGGCGTTTTCGGCACGCCGTCCTACGAGCCGGCCATCCCCAGCGGGCTGCCCTACAGCTTCCCCAACGATCTCTACTACAAGAACCAGTGGAACCTGGAGAAGACGCGGCTTCACAAGGCGCAGTGGCATCCCGGCACGCCGCAGCAGACGGTCCGCATGGGCGTCATCGACAGCGGCGTCGGGGCCGGCCAACGGGGCCACCAGGGCCTCGACGGCCTCCTCGTCCACCACGAACCCGTCGCCCCGACGACCGGCTATCCGCTGGCGCACGGCCTGGGCCTGGTCTCGCTGCTGGCCGACCGTAACGACGACGCCTCGGGCATCACCGGCCTGCTCGGCGCCTGGAATACCGACGGCTGCTACGCCAACGCCGCGCTGACCACCGCCAGGCCGCCCGAAATCTATTCCTACAACGTCGGCGACTTCGGGCCGAGCAGCGTCCAGGTGGCGCGCGCCATCCGCCGGGCCATCGACCAGGACGTCGACATCATCAACCTGAGCCTGCGCCTGGCCTATTCGCCCACCGTCGAACAGGCCATCCAGGACGCGCTGGCGCAGAACATCATCGTGGTGGCCGCCGCCGGCAACTACGCCCCCGGCGACGCCAACAAGCCCGCCACCTTCCCGGCCAACATCGCCGGCGTGATTGCCGTCGGGGCGGCAGGCCAGAACCGGAACTTCACGACGACCTCGGCCACCAGCGGCGTAGATCTCCTCGCGCCGGGCGAGGACGTTCTCGTCGGGGCGCCTTTTAACATCTGGTACGAGGCCGCCGGCACCTCCTATGCCGCACCCCACGTAGCGGCCGCCCTGGCCCTGATGCGCACCGTGCAGCCCGGCCTGACGCCCGCCGACGCCCTCGCGGCGCTCCAGCAGGGCGCGACCTTCCACGGCGACAACGGCGTCGGCTTCCTCGACGCCGCGGGCGCCTTCAACCACGTGACGCCGCCCGGCCAGCAGGTGGACTGGGACGCGATGTCCGCGCCGCACGAATGCGGCTCCGGCGCCGCCAAAGCCGGCAGCCTGGACGCCCCGGATGTCCCCACCGGGACCTTCGCGGCGCTGCCGGAGACGCCGGCCCTCGAAGGCAACTATCCCAACCCTTTCAACCCGGAAACCTCCATCCGATTCCTCCTGCCCACGCGCCAGCACGCGCGCCTGAGCGTCTACAACGCGCTCGGACAGCAGGTGGCGGTCCTGGCCGACGGCGTCCTGCCCGCCGGCCAGCACGACGTGCGCTTTGCGGCCCT
>JBFGTT010000531.1:0-3181 GCA_041565995.1 Rhodothermales bacterium | reverse complement strand
GGCGGGCTTTCGAAGTGGATCTCGCGCAGCAGGCCCGTCAGCATCGTCACGGGGCTTTTGATCTGCGCGCCGATGACCTGCTCGTCGTGGAAGTGCGCGCTCTTGAAAAGCGCCCGCACCACCGGCGCCAGCTCGAAGTCGTTCGCCACGAAAACGTCGGCCAGCTCGGCCACGAGCGCCTCGTCGGGCGCGGCGTAGACGAACTCCCGGTAGAGCTTGCGGCAGACGAACTCGGCGATCTGCCGGGGCCGTTCCTCGAAGAGCAGATCGATCACGTCGTCGTAGCCGAAGTTGCCCGTGCGCCCGAAGACGGTTTTCTGGCCGCCGTCGAAGAAGGCGTTGACGTGCTGCACGGTCAGCGTGAAAGGGTCGGCTACCCACCCGGTGAGCGCGCGGGCGATCTCTTCGATGTCTTGCTGGGTGTAGTTTTCGTTGCCCTGGCCGTCGAGCTGACCCATCGTGAAGAGTTCGAGCAGCTCGCGGGCGTAGTTCTCGTTCGGCTCGCTGACGTTGTTCTGCGTGCCGTTGAGGTAGTAGAGCATGGCCGGGTCGAGGCCGGCGGCGTGCACGAAATCCTTGAAGTTGCCCAGGACGTGCGTGCGGAGGGTGTTTACGTAGCGGTGGGCATAGACGGCCAGGAAGAAGTAGCCTTCGAGTTCGGTGACGAAGTGGTTGTGCCAGAACAGCGTCAGGCGCTCGCGCAGGCCGCCGAAGAACATCCTCATGAAGAGATCGCGGCGCAGTTCGAGGAGCCATTCGTTGTTGGCGGGGATGTAGACTTCGTCGCGCTGGCGGCGGTCGCGCGGCACGGCTTCGTCGGCCCACACGGGCGGGTCGGGGAGGGCCTGGCCGAGGGCCTCGTCGACGAGCACGTCGATGGCGTCTTCGGCGTCCATGCCGGTCAGCGCGGCCACCTGGTCGGGGGCGGCGCCGAAGCCGGTGCGGCGCAGCAGGTGGGCGGCGCGGAGACGGTCGAGCGGGGCGCCGAAGGTTTCGAGGCCGGCCTTGACGTCGAGCGGTGGCAGGGCCGGGGCGGTGGGCCGGGCTGCCGGCGCGGCAGGGCGCGTGGCCCCGTTGCGCCGGAGCGCTGCCGGCGGCGGAGGCGCAGCAAAGCGTAAGAAGGCACGGCGGTCCATCGTAGCGTCCTCAGTTGGGTTCACAGGATCCTTCCTGTAAATAAGCCGTGTCGGGGGCAAAGGATGTCACGAAAAGATGACAAAAGCATGCGCTTTTGGCTTTTCGCGCGCGCCATAGCGGGCCGACGCCTCAGGTGAGCTGGAATTCGGGAATGCGGACGAGCACGGCGAGGTAGTGCAACAGCCGCGTCGGGGCGTCTTCGCGGTAGAGGTTCCACTCGTACCACGGCGTGCCCGCCAGGAACACCTTGGCGAGATCGCGGACGTACGCGGGGCCGCTCTCGACGGCTTCGGGCAGCGGGTTGCCCGCCAGGTCGCCGGCGAACTCCTCGGCGGGGGCTTGCAGGTCCAGCAGGTCCAGCGGCACCGGCAGCAGGTGCTCGGCCAGCGCCGCCGGCAGCGTAAAGGCGGCCTCCGGATCGTTCGGGTCGTGCAGCCGCTCGGCCAGCGTTACCAGGTCGAGGCCGGGGTTGCGGCCCAGCAGGTCCAGCATCCGCTCGGCGAAGTTCCATCGCGCCACGAACGTGGTGGTCGTCAGCCAGGCGTGGTGACCCTCCCAGCCGGCCACGTTGGGCGGGTTGAGCACGTTCTGCTGCAAATCGCCGGCAAAGCGCCGCAGCAGGTTCATCAGATCCGGGAAGGCAGGCACCTCGAGGTCGAGCAGCAGCCCCACGAGCAGTTCGACGGGACTCTTGAGCCGCGCGCCGGCCACTTGCTCGTCGAAGAAGTAGGCGCTGCCGAGCAGGGCGCTCAGCACCGGCGCCAGCTCGAAGTCGTTCACCACGAAGATGTCGGCCAGCTCGGCCACGAGCGCCTCGTCGGGCGCGGCGTAGACGAACTCCCGGTAGAGCTTGCGGCAGACGAACTCGGCGATCTGCCGGGGCCGTTCCTCGAAGAGCAGGTCGATCACGTCGTCGTAGCCGAAGTTGCCCGTGCGCCCGAAGACGGTTTTCTGGCCGTCGTCGAAGCGGCGCGGCACGAGCACCACGCCCAGGCCGTCGTCGGCGATGACCCACCCGGTGAGCGCGCGGGCGATCTCTTCGATGTCTTGCTGGGTGTAGTTTTCGTTGCCCTGGCCGTCGAGCTGACCCATCGTGAAGAGTTCGAGCAGCTCGCGGGCGTAGTTCTCGTTGGGCGCCTGCCGCCGGTTCTGCCTGCCGTTGAGATAGAGCAGCATGGCCGGGTCGAGGCCGGCGGCGTGCACGAAAGTCTTGAAGTTGCCCAGGGCGTGCGTGCGCAGCAGCGTGACGTAGCGGTAGGCGTAGATGGCGAGCTGGTAGACCTGGAGTTCGGTGACGAAGTGGTTGTGCCAGAACAACGCCAGGCGCTCGCGCAGGCCCAGCGCGTGCATCTCGCCGAACCACGCGCCGACCCATTCGTTGCGCCAGCGCCGGTTGTTCCGGTTGTAGGCCTGCCGGTCGGCGTCCGGGGCGTTGCGCGGCGGCGGCACCTCGTTGATCCAGGGCGGCGGTTCCGGCAGCGGCATCGCCAGCGCCTCGGCCACCAGTTCGTCGGCGACGGCGGCGGCGGGCCGGCCCACGTAGGCCGCCAGGCGTTCGGGCGAGGCGCCGAAGCCGGCACGGCGCAGCAGGTGCCCGGCGGAACGTTCGTCGAGCAGGAGCGTGTGCGGCTCCAACCCGGCGTCGATGCGGAGCGGCTGCGGTTCGGGCAGGGCGGCGGCTGGAACGCGCTGCGCAGGCCGGGCAGCGCGCCGCAGAAAAGCGCGACGGTTCATGGGGATGTCCATGATCGAAAAATCCGGGGTGGGTTCGGAAAGAGGGTTCGGCTCGGTGGGAAAACCTTCTCGCCGGACTTTGCGCAGGGAGGGCGTCCGCTTTCAGCACGCGACAAAGGGCGGGGCGCAGATCCGGCGTTCCATCCACAGGCGTCCGCTTCCTTCCGGGTTATCGGTGTTCCACGGTGCCGCTTCAAGCTATTTCGTCGCGCACGATGACATAAATACGCGACGAATGTCATAGATACCCACTCGGAGCCTGATAAAGTTGCGCGGGAGGAGGATTTTGTAGGACGTGACACGAACGAGG
>JBFGTT010000530.1:0-3186 GCA_041565995.1 Rhodothermales bacterium | reverse complement strand
CCTCGAAGGCCGGCAGGTCTTCGGCGCGCGGCATGGTGTAATCCATAAAGGTGCCGGTGAGCGGTTGGCCGCCTTCGTCGTAGACGGCGCCTTCGAAGAGGGCCTGCCCGACGCCGTGGGCGATGCCGCCGTGCACCTGCCCGTCGACGATCATCGGGTTGATGACGTTGCCGACGTCGTCGACGGCCACGTAGCGCAGGATCTTGACCTGTCCGGTGTCGGGGTCCACCTCTACGAGGCAGACGTGGGTGCCGAAGGGGAAGGTGAAGTTTTTCGGATCGTAGAAGGCGTTCTCTTCGAGGCCCGGTTCGAGGCCCTCCGGGTAGTCGTGCGGGACGTAGGCTGTCAGCGCCACGTCGCCGAAGCCGACGGCGCGGTCGGTGCCTTTGACGGTGAACTGCCCGTCTTTGTAGTCGAGGTCTTCTTCGGCGGCTTCGAGCTTGTGTGCGGCGATCTTGCGGGCTTTGCTGAGCACCTTTTCGAGGGCCTTGTAGATGGCGCTGCCGCCGACGGCCAGGCTGCGCGAGCCGTAGGTCCCCATCCCGAAGGGAATCTGCGCTGTGTCGCCGTGGACCAGTTCGACGTCTTCCATCGGGATTTGCAGTTCGTGGGCGACGATCTGGGCGAAGGTCGTCTCGTGGCCCTGCCCGTGCGAGTGGACGCCGGTGTAGACCTGCACTTTGCCGGTAGGATGCACGCGGATCATGCCGCTGTCGTAAAGCCCGGCGCGCGCGCCGATGGCCCCGGCCACCTTGGAGGGTGCGATGCCGCAGGCCTCGATGTAGCTCGAGAGGCCGATGCCCAGGAGGCGTCCTTCGGCGCGTGCCTGTTCCTGTTGCCGGCGCAGGGCATCGTAGCCCGCCATCTGGAGCGCCTTGTCGAGCGTCGCTTCGTAGTTGCCGCTGTCGTAGGTGAGCACGACGGGCGTCTCGTAGGGAAATTCGTCCGGTTGGATGAAGTTCATGCGGCGCAGTTGGGCGGGGTCTCGGTCCGTTTCGAGGGCCGCCAGGTCCATCAGCCGTTCCAGGAGGAAGGTGGCTTCGGGCCGTCCGGCCCCCCGCAGGGCGTCGACGGGCACGGTGTTGGTGAAGACGCCGGTGGTTTGTACGTGGACGGCGGGCGTCTTGTACTGCCCGGCCAGCAGCGTACCGTAGAGCCAGGTGGGGATGCCGCCGGCGAAGGTCGAGAGGTAGGCGCCCATGTTGGCGAGGGTGCGGACGCGCAGGCCGACGACGCGCCCCTCGGCGTCGAGGCCCATTTCGGCCTTTGAGACGTGGTCGCGGCCCTGCGCGTCGGTGACGAAGCTCTCGCTCCGCTCGGCGGTCCACTTGACGGGGCGGCCAATGCGGCGCGTAGCCCACGCGCAGAGGACCTCTTCCGGGTAGTGGAAGATCTTGCTGCCGAAGCCGCCGCCCACGTCGGGCGAGACGACGCGCACTTTGTGTTCGGGCAGCCCCATGACGAAGGCGCACAGCAGCAGGCGGATGAGGTGGGGGTTTTGGGAGCTGGTGTAGAGCGTCAACTCGTCCCGGGCGTCGTCGTGGTGGCCGATAGCGCTACGCGGTTCGATGGCGTTGGGAATGAGGCGCTGGTTGACGAAGGCGTAGGTGGTGACGTGGTGGGCCGTTTCGATGGCCTGGTCGGTGGCGTCGCGGTCGCCCAGTTCCCAGACGAAGGAACGGTTGTTGGGCACGTCGTCGTGCACGCGGGGCGCGTCATCCCGGAGCGCCTGGTTCATGTCGACGACGGCGGGCAGCGGCTCGTACTCGACGCTGACGCGTTCGGCGGCGTCCTGGGCGATGGTTTTGTTCTCGGCGATGACCATCGCCACGCCGTCGCCCACGTGGCGCACTTTGTCGATGGCGAGCGGCCAGTGCGGCGGTTCTTTCATGTCCGGGCCGATCTGCCAGCCGGTCGGGATGGGGTTGTAGCCGTCGTTCTGGTAGTCCCGGCCTGTCAGGACGGCCACCACGCCGGGGTGTTGCCGGGCGGCTTCGGTGTCGATGGACCGGATGCGGGCGTGGGCGTGCGGGCTGCGGACGACGACGGCGTGCGTCATGCCGGGCAGCACGAGGTCGTCGGTGTAGCGGCCCTTCCCGGTGATGAAGCGCCGGTCCTCGACGCGCTTGACGGAGGTGCCGATATAGTCGGTCATGGCTGTGATCCGGAGATTGAAAAGGGATAAACGGGAACGGGTAACTGGTTAATGGGAATTGGGAATTGGAAATTGGGAATTGGAAAAGGGTTATTGGAAAAGGGTCCGTCGGGGCGCCATCCCCCACCATTTTCTATTTCCCCTTTCCTATTTCCCATTTTCTATTTCCCGTTTTCTATTTCCCCTTTCCTATTTCCCCTTATCAACCGGCGCCGACGTGTGCGGTGGCGGCCATCTTCTCGGCGGCGTACTGCACGGCCTGGACGATGTTGTGGTAGCCGGTGCAGCGGCAGTAGTTGCCTTCCAGCGCGTGCCGGATCTCGGCCTCGGTGGGGTTCGGGTTGCGCGCGAGCAGGTCGGCGGCGGCCATGATGACGCCGGGGGTGCAGAAGCCGCATTGCAGGCCGTGCTTCTCGTGGAAGCCTTCCTGGAGGGGATGCAGCGCGCCGTCGGGGGCCAGGCCTTCGATGGTGGTGACGGCGTGGCCGTCGGCCTGCACGGCGAACATCGTGCAGGCTTTGACCGAGACGCCGTCGAGGTGCACGGTACAGGCGCCGCACTGGCTGGTGTCGCAGCCGACGTGCGTGCCCGTCAGGCCGAGCGTCTCCCTGAGAAAGTCCACCAACAGCGTGCGCGGCTCGACCTCGGCCTGGCGCGCGGTGCCGTTGACGGTCACGTGGATGGGGCGGGTCATGGGGCTCCTCCGAACAGGTTGGATGAGAAAGAAGGGCATCGAGAGGGAGGCCGGAAGGAAGCGCTTCCGGGGCGGGCGACGTCGGCAGGAAAGGTATCCTCGCGCGGGGGGGAAGCGCGGCTTTTCTGCGGCGGCCCGGAGTACGTCAAATAACAAATTTTTCGACGAGGTTCAAAGCCTTTTCTAAAATTGTTTTGAGATTATGTTAGCGGTCAGCCGTCAGCGGTCAGCTTAAAGATGCGGGCGTTTGGGTTCAGCGAGGCGTCTCATACGGAATCTGGTAAATCAGTGGTGCCTCATGCAGCGTGTGGGAGGATGGGGGTGTGGGAGGATGGGG
>JBFGTT010000529.1:0-3202 GCA_041565995.1 Rhodothermales bacterium | reverse complement strand
GACCGTAAGCCGGGCGACGAGCGCTTTGCCTACGCCGCCGTCGGGGGGCGGCTCCGGTCCTTCGATTGGAAGCTGGCGGTAGAAGGACTCTGGGGCCTGGCGCCCCGGCGGCGGCTCCCGTCGGGCCTGGAGATCCCGCTGGCGCTCGACCGCCGCGAGCTGGTGCAACTGCTGCCCAGCGTGGGCTACGGCGTCGGCCCCGGCACGCTCGAACTCGGCGGGCGCTTCCCGGTGGCGGGGCGCAACCTGCCCGCCGGCCCGGCCTTCTTCGCGGGCTACTTCGCGCGGTGGGGATGGAAGTAGGCCGCGCCCGTGGGCGGCTGCGTCGAACGACGATGGACGAACGACGGAGGGAGGCATCGTGCCGGCAGCAGCAAAAAAGCGCGGTTGAAGATGATCGGCTAAACCCTGCGGCGGCGGGCGGCATCCTAGCATTGGTTTTTCCATTCACCAAAGCAGGGAGGGTCCGCCCATGGCTACGAAAGTTCTTTCCAGAATCGCGCGTCCGGCCTTCGGGGTGTTGCTGGCCGTCGTCTTGATGGCCGCCGCTATGCCCGGCGGTTTCGCGCTGCGCGTCGAACGGCCCGGCGCCGCCCACGGCGACGCCGTCGCGCTCGTGCGCGCTGACGGTTGTCATCAGCCTTCGAAGGCAAAGGTTTCGGGAACGGCGGAGGGCCTCGTGCGCGGAGAGCGCCGTTCGGTGCCGCTGAAGCTGAAGGCCGTCGCGGCGGGCGTCTACACCGTCGAGCGGCAGTGGCCCGCCGAGGGCGCCTGGGTGCTGGCCGTCACGGGCACCTATCGCGGCCTCGTCAGCAGCGTGCTCATCGAGGTGGGACCCGGCGGTAAGGCGACGTTCAAGAAAGACGGCGAAGCGCTCCGGGTGCGCACGCTGCCCCGCGCGCTGACCGGCGCCGACGTCGAGTACGCGCTGCAGAAGCTCACGGCCAACGAGGCGCCGGCCTCCGAGTCGGTCGGTTCCTGAGGGGCCGGCAGCCCGATACGCCGTACGTATCCGGTGTCTTTTCAGGGAGTTTGCTGTGCAGGGTGCCTTCGAGGCGCGTTGCGCTCGGGGGGCGGAAGGCGGAGGGCGTTTTTCCCGTCGCTCTCCGCCCTCCGCGCTTCAACGCGGCAGCTTTCCGCGAGGCCATGCCCTGCCGAGATGGCACCACAGACTGAAGCCGCTCCAGGCAGACCCGAAGGGTAGTCAACACCCTTCGGGTCGCTCTTTTTTTCAGGGATTTTGGATTGTTCGCCGCGTTCGGTTTTATTGGGAAGCCCTGCTCCGCCCAACCCGCCGAAGCCATGCCGCAGATCCGCCCGCTCAGCCGCCTCCAGACGCTCATCGCCCGCAACATGCACCGGGCCTTGCAGGAGACGGCCCACGCCACGCTCCACACCGAATGCGACGTGACGGCCCTCGTCGAGGCGCTCGGGGCCGAAGGCGGCGCCGCCGTCTCGCTCGGCACGCACGTGCTCTACGCGCTGACGCAGGCCCTCCGGGAGCACCCCGAACTCAACGCCCACCTCACCACCGACGAACTGTGCGTCTACGAAACCATCAAGCTCGGGATGATGGTCGACGGCGGGCCGGGCGTGAAGGTGGCCTGCATCCCGGACGCCGGGGCCAAAACGCCGGCGCAGCTCGAAGAGGCCGCGCAGGACCTGCGCCGCCGGGCGCTGCGCAACCAGTTGCAGGTGGCCGAGACGCGCGGCTCGACGTTCATGGTGGCCGACCTGAGCGCCTTCCCCGTCGATGCCTTCACGCCCATCCTGTTGCCCTCGGCCATCGCCATCCTGGGCATCGGGCGGGTGCGCGCAGTCTGCCGCCCTACGGCTTCCGGCTGCCGGCCCGTGCAACTGCTCTCGCTCAGCCTCACCTTCGACCACCGGGGCACCGACGGCCTGGCCGCCGGGCGCTTCCTGGCCGCCGTCGTCCGCCGCCTGGAGCAGCCTTAACCCTGTGGGGTATTACCCTACCTGCGGGCAAGCACATCTCCCACAACGCGACGCGGAGCTTCCACGGCAGGACGGCGGCTGGCGGCTGGCGATCTTGCTCGTGCTTTCACCAGCGCGGCGTAGCAGGATATCATCAGTCTGCAAGCCGGGAATCGTCGTATATTCCTGCGCGGCCTGCCCGCCTTCCCGCGATTCGTTCACCCATCGACGGCTCTCATCATGCAAACGGCAAAACTGATTCTCGACGGCCAGACGTACGAACTGCCCGTCATCACCGGCTCCGAAGGCGAGGTGGCCCTCGACGTCTCGAAGCTGCGCGCGCAGACCGGCGTGATCACACTGGACATAGGCTACGGCAACACCGGCTCGTGCACCAGCGGCATCACCTTCATCGACGGAGAAAAGGGCATCCTGCGCTACCGGGGCTATCCCATCGAAGAACTGGCCGAGCATTCGTCGTTCGTGGAGGTCTGTTACCTGCTCGTCTACGGCGCGCTGCCCACGCGCGAAGAACTCGACCGCTTCAACCACCGGCTCACCTACGCCAGCCTCATCCACGAGGACATGAAGAAGTTCTTCGAGGGCTACCCGCCGCAGGCCCACCCGATGACCGTCCTCTCGGCCATGGTCGCCTCGCTCTCGACCTACTACCCGGACTGGGAGAGCGACGAGGATCTTGACCGCAACATCATCCGCCTGCTGGCCAAGCTCAAGACCATCGCGGCCTTCTCCTACAAAAAATCCATCGGCCAGGCCTACGTCTATCCGCAGAACCACCTCGGCTACGTGGCCGACTTCCTCCACATGATGTTTGCCGTGCCCTCGGAGCCGTACCAGGTGCCGCAGTCGCTGCGCGACGCGCTGGACCTGCTGCTGATCCTCCACGCCGACCACGAGCAGAACTGTAGCGCCTCGACCGTGCGCATGGTGGGTAGCTCGGCGGCCAACCTCTTCGCCTCCATCTCGTCGGGCATCAGCGCGCTGGCCGGGCCGCTGCACGGCGGCGCCAACCAGGCCGTCATCCAGATGCTCGAAAGGATCCGCGCCGACAGCGCCGACTACCGGAAGTACGTCGATAAGGCCAAGGACAAAAACGACGACTTCCGCCTGATGGGCTTCGGCCACCGCGTCTACAAAAACTTCGACCCGCGCGCCCGCATCATCAAAAAGATGGCCGACCGCGTGCTCGGCGAACTCGGCGTCGAAGATCCGCTGCTCGACATCGCCCGGCAACTCGAACGCGTGG
>JBFGTT010000528.1:0-3203 GCA_041565995.1 Rhodothermales bacterium | reverse complement strand
TACGCCGCCGCCTACCCGTTCGACAAGGCGGTGCCCGCGCTGGCCGAGACGCAACAGGCGCGCGACATGGTGCTGGACGTGGTGGCGCTCGTCTACCAGGCCGAGGCGCAGAACGCGCTGCTCAACGTCATCGCCAACAACCGCGCCTGGGGCAACGCGCCGGCGCTGGCGCAGGCCATCTCGTACCGCGTGCTGGAGGAGGATGATCGGCGGGGGTGAGCGCATGCGGGATGGGGCGCTACGCCTCCGCCGTGGCGGGAGCGGCCAGCTCGTCTTCGACCTTGCTGCCGAAGAACCGCAGGCCGAGGGCCAGCACGGCCACGCCCAGCAGCAGCGAGGCCCACCACGGAAAGCCGAAGCCCGTCGGCAGCGTCCCCAGCAGCAGCCCGACGAGGCCCACGCCCAGCGCGTAGGGGATCTGCGTGCGGACGTGGTCGATGTGGTCGCAGCCGGAGGCCATCGACGAGAGGATGGTCGTGTCGGAGATGGGCGAGCAGTGATCGCCCCAGACCGAGCCGGCCAGTACGGCGGAGGCCGTCGAGTAGATGATGTGCGCGTGTTCGGCGGGCGAGTGCTGCCCGGAGGCGTCGAGCACGGCCCAGGAGAGCGGGATCACCAGCGGCATCAGGATGCCCATCGTGCCCCAACTCGACCCCGTGGCGAAGGCGGTGGCCGCCGCCAGCAGGAAGATCAGCGCCGGCACCACGCCCGGATGCAGCGCCTCTCCGACGACCGAGACGAGGTACTCCGCCGTGTGCAGCACGCCCGTGATGTCCGAGAGCGCCCAGGCCAGCACCAGGATGATCATCGCAAAGAGCATCGCCTTGAGGCCCGCATACCACGCCTCGACGGTCTCTGCGAGCGTCAGGATGCGTTGCGAGACGGCCAGGCCGGCGGCCACGAGCACGCCCAGCAGCGACGCCCACATGAGCGCCTTGTACGAATCGGCGCTGCCGACGACGTCGCGCAGCGAGTCGCCCTCGCCCGTGGCCAGCAGCCCCACGAGCACGCCGAAGACGAGCACGACGATGGGCACGATGGCGTTGAAGGCCCGCTGCGGCTTGCCCGCCTTGGGCTGCACCTCGCGGCCCTCGATGGCCTCCTCGTCCACCTGGGCGGTGTCGGCGAGGACCTTGCCGGTCGAGCGGGCGCGCAACTCGGCGTGGTACATCGGCCCGAAGTCGCGCCGCGAGGAGGCCACGGCGAAGACGAAGAAGATGGCCAGGATGGGATAGAAGCTGTAGGGGATGGAGTTGAGGAAGATCGAGTAGGCGGCCTCGTCGTAGCCCTCGATCTGGCTGACGGCCTCGCCGATGATGCCCACCTCGTAGCCGATCCAGGTGGTCACGAAGGCCAGGCAGGCCACGGGCGCCGCCGTCGAATCGACGAGGTAGGCGAGCTTCTCGCGCGAGATCCTGAGGCGGTCGGTGACGGGCCGCATCGTGTTGCCCACGACGAGCGTGTTGGCGTAGTCGTCGAAGAAGATGGCCAGGCCCAGTGCGCCGGTGGCGAGTTGCCCGCGCCGGGGCGTGCTGGCCCAGCCGACGATGCGGTTGACCACCCCTTGCGTGCCGCCGCTCTTGGAGATGATGCCCACCATCCCGCCGATCATCAGCGTGAAGAGGAGGATGGAGACGTGGTCGGGGTCGGTCAGGGCGCCGCGGACGTAGATCTCGAAGGCGTCGAGCAGCCCCGCCCAGAGGCCCGTCAGCGACAGCCCCACGGCGATCCACGCGCCGATCCAGACGCCCAGAAACAGCGCCGGGACGACCCGCCGGAAGAGGAGTGCCACGACGATAGCCAGCAGCGGCGGCAGGATGGAGAGCCACCCCGGCAGGGACCGCGTGGGGGCCTGCCGGAGCGTCGCCCCGTCGCGCAGCAGTTCGAGGGTGGCCGGGCCGCCGGAGGCCGTCCGCAGGTCCTCGGCGACGAGCTTGCGCGGGCCGTCGTCGTCGCGGTCGAAGGCCAGCGGGTAGGTCCGTCCGTCGAGGCGCACGGCGTAGCGGGCGGCGTTGGTGTCGGCCAGGATCACGTCGCTGCTCTGCACCGTCACGCTGAAGGGGATGCCGGTGAGCACCACCGCCGGCACGTCGAACCGGTACTCCTGCGCCAGGGCCGGCAGGCTGGCGAGGAACAGGCCGAGGAGCAGGAAAAGGCGTCGCATGAGCAGGGGTTTCATGTTTCAAGGGGCAGGCGCCAGGGTGCATAACCGGCTCCCTGCCAACCGGCATCCGCCGCGTCAGGCCTCGGTGCCGAAGATGCGGTCGCCGGCGTCGCCGAGGCCGGGGCGGATGTAGGCGTTGGCGTCGAGTTGGCGGTCGAGCGTGGCGGCCACGACGGGCACGTCCGGGTGGGCTTCGGTGAGCGTACGCACGCCTTCGGGGGCCGCCACGAGGCAGACGAACGTGAAGCGCCGGGCGCCTTTCTGCTTCAGATGGTCGATGGCCTGTGTGGCGCTGCCGCCGGTAGCGAGCATCGGATCGACGACGAAGACGCGCGCGTGCTCGATGCCGCCGGGGATGCTGCTGTAGTAGTCCTTCGGCTCCTTGGTCTTCTCGTCGCGGTACATGCCCAGGTGCCCGATGCGGGCCTCCGGGACGAAGCGCACGAAGCCGTCGACCATGCCCAGGCCGGCGCGCAGGATGGGCACGACGAAGACCTCGTCGGCCAGCTCGTAGCCCGTGGCCGGCTCCAGCGGCGTCTCGATGCGGAAGACGTTGAGGTCGAGGTCGCGCATGGCCTCGTAGGCCAGGATGGCCGCCGCGTCGGAGAGCGTCTTGCGAAAGATCCCGTAGGGCGTCTCGCGGCGCCGCAGGATCGTCAGGTCGCGCTTGAGCAACGGATGGTCGACGACGGTGAGGTTGTTCATGTACGTGTGGACGTGTGGACGTGTGGACGATGCTATGGAAACTTCGTCCATACGTCCATACCGTCAGGGCTTCGGGTGCTTTTTCGCTTCCTTATCGGCGTGTTTTTTCTCGACGACGCGCTTGTGCACCTCGTAGTTTTCCTCCCAGGGCCGCCGTTGGAAGTAGCTGTCGGTGAGCTTTTTGATCAGGCCCGAGAGCACGATCAGCGAGAGCACGTTGGGCAGCGTCACCAGCGAGAGGGCCACGTCGCCGAGGTCCCAGATGGTCGTCACGGCCACGATGGCGCCGAGGAAGTGCATCACGAGGAAGACCATCTTGTAGGGCAGGATGGCG
>JBFGTT010000527.1:0-3206 GCA_041565995.1 Rhodothermales bacterium | reverse complement strand
GTCGCCGACGACGAAGCGCAGCATGTGCAGCACCCAGCCGCCCTTCTCGTACGTGTTGGCATTGAGCAGGTCGGTCAGGTTGGTGACGGTGGTATCGACGAGGGGAGCAGGGCGGCGGCGGTAGTAGGCCAGGACGTCGGCGCGGTGGGCTTGCATCCCGGCGTTGAGGCGGTCGCGTCCGTAGGTGAACTCGAAGTAGAGTTGGGTGAAATACGTGGCGAAGCCCTCGCTGAGCCAGACGTGGGGCCAGGCCGCCTCCGTCACCGAGTCGCCGAACCACTGGTGGGCGATTTCGTGGGCCAGCAGGCCCTCGTTGCTGCGGTCGCCGGTGATGCGGTTTTCGCCGTAGAAGATGTTGCCGGCGTTCTCCATGCCGCCGTAGCGCGTGGTCGATTGCACGTTGGCGAGCTTTTCGTAGGGATAGGGGCCGATGCGCGCGGCGAAGAAGGCCAGGATGCGCTCGGCGCGGGCGAAGTCGTAGAAGCCGGCGACGCGGTCCTGCGGGTAGACCCAGCTCTGGATGGGCGTGCCGGCGTAGACGCCGACGTGCTGCACGGCGAAGCGGGCCGCGCCGATGACCATCACCTTGGTGGCCAGCGGTGCGGTGGTGCGCCAGCGCGTCAGGCGCCTGCCGCCGTCGAGGTCGGTCTCTTCGACGAGCGCACCGCTGCCGACGACCCGGTACTGACCCGGCGCCGTGACGATCCACTCGACGGTGGCCTTGTCCGAGGGATGATCAACCGAGGGGAGCCAGTGGCGCGCGCGGTCGGGCCAGTTGTCGCCGAAGAAGGTGCGCTGGCCGTGCTTGTTCTTCGAGATGATCAGCCCGTCGGCGGGCGTGCCCCGGTAGCGGACGGTGTAGGTCCGGCGTTCCCCGGTGCGGGCGGGCGTCGGCAGGCGGATCTCCAGGCGGTTGCGGGCGTGCGTGAACGGCACCGGCGCCTCGCCCTCGGCGACGGCGATGACGGCCATCCCCCTGGCCGCCCCCGGCGCGGCCTTGCCGACGAGGTCCAGCGTAAACGCCGCCGCGCCGTCGCGCAGGAAGCGCACCGCGACGGACGCCTCGCCGGCGATCTCGTCGCTGTCGTCGGAGAGGTCCAGGCGGAAGGTGTAGTGGAGCACGTCGATGCCGGGCGCCTGCGCGGCGGCGGGCGCGGCGGCCAGCAAGAGCAGGAGGAACAGCGCGAGCGAACGCTTCATGGAACCCCTCGGTTGACCCGGATCGTCGCCTCAATATACGGCGGCGGAGCCTGCCGAAAAGGTCCGGGTAGCGGCCCCGCAAGCGGGGCGTCGCCGGGCACCTGCACGGATCGTTGCAAATCTATTACAGCTAGAAGCAGCATAAATATCGAGAATTGGTTATTCATGGAAGACGGGCGTTTGCACGTATCAAAGCTACCTCAACCCTGTGGAGGACGAAACCATGCGTACCCTGACGTTGCTGTTGTCCCTGTTGATGCTCGTAGCCGTCGCCGGCTGCAACGAGCACATCGCCTCCAACCCGGCCCCGGACGACCTGCTGGCCCATCCCGACCTGGCCGTTCGCACCGCTCCCCAGGCCGTCTACGCGGACCATCTCTACGTGAACGGCCTCAACGCGGTGGAGGCCGAACAGGAGGAGATTGAAGTGCATACCAAGGGGCCGATTGGCGTGCGTACCAAGCGGGTCAAGCTCACGCACATCAAAAGCGGCGCCAACAAATCGAAATACAACGGGTCGGACGGAGACGTCTGGTGCCACGTCAAAGATGACTCCGGCTACGAGACGCCCTGCGAATGAGTGGGCGCGCCCCACGAAGGAGCACCGAACGAGGCCTGGGTACGTTCACCGCGAACGTATCCAGGCCCTTTCTTTTACCCAATCCCTTCCCGGTTCACGATGCGCACTTCGAGCAGGCCGGTTCTTCTGTCGATCCTCGTCCTCGGGCTGGCCGGCGCGCTGACGGCGGGGTGCGCCGGCGAGCCGGAGCGCCCCCCGGCGCGGCGGATCGTCACCAACGAAGCTTTCATCAACGGGTTGTACATGGGGCTGGACCTGACCGATCAACGCGAGGTTTTTCGGTTCGTCTTCTCCCAGCTCGACGACGAGGTGACGGTCTACCCCTCCGAAAACTACTACTATTTCGAGTTCACGGCGCGGGGCAAGACCCTGGCGGGGTCCATCTCGCTGTTTCCGGAAGACCGGGATAGCGCCAGGGTGGGCTTCGGCTACGCCACCAGGCTGGAAGACAAAGCCCGGCACAAGCGCTACTTCAACACCGGCGAGGGAGCCAAGCTCACGGCCCAAGACGGCGTGCGGCTCGAAGCGCTGGACGCCTTCACCTACGCCGTGCGCTTCGAGGGCAAGACCGTCCGCTTCCACCTGTATAACCCCGGCCTGGAGCCGCCTCAAAAAGCCGCCCTGCGCCCCGACGAGCGCTTCGTCGGCCCCAGCTTCGACGAGTCGGGGTTGCGCTTTTACCTGCTCTTCAACGAGACCACCTCGAAGCTTTTCTGGATCCTCAACGAAGACGGGTTCGTACCGGAGACCTTCCGCACGAGCGGCATCGAGGGCGTCGTCATAGGCGACCGGACGGAGTTTGCCTTTTACGTCGACTCGGTGCAGACCCGGAAGATTCTGATCGGGGTGGCGGGCCTCAACGTGCTGCACAACAACTGGTACGACGGCCCCTTCGACCAGATGCCCGACAACTACGTCTATACCGGCCAGATCGATCTGAAAAAATACCTGATGGCGCACTACGGCTACGAGGCTTCGGCCATCGACGATTACGGCAATTACGGCGCCGCCAGCCGCGTCCCGGTGGCGCCCTACACCGTGTATTTCTCGGAAGACGCCTTGCGCCTGGTGGAGACGTGCACGGCCTCCGAGCCGGAGCCGCCGGCCTTCTACGCCTGCCTGACGCGGCAGGTCTTCGAAATACCCGAAGATTTCTACCAGGGCGTGCGGCGTACGTTTTATTAGGGCCTGGCGGCACGGCGAGGCACCCCGGAGGACCTTCTCGCGTGCAGCGCGGGCGGAATCAGCCCGGCCCGGCCACCCGCCGCCCTTGACTATGAGGCGGCGATGGAGTATGAAAGATGGCAGCGCCCGACCGCCGCCGCCGAGCGCCGCCGACGGTCCCTCCACCCGCAGCCCTTCCCCTGCGTGCATGACGATCCCCGAAACGCTCCTGGGCGGGCTTTCGCCCGACGACTTCCTCGCG
>JBFGTT010000526.1:0-3211 GCA_041565995.1 Rhodothermales bacterium | reverse complement strand
CCGGTCGCTGCACAAGTACGACGGCAGCAGCTTCCACCACATCGACCCCTACTTCGGCCCCGACCCCGCCGGCGACCTCGCCCTGATCGCCGCCGAAGACCCCCTCGATCCGTCTCAGTGGCGCTGGACGGCGGCGGACCGGCTGTTCCTCGAACTCCTCGACGCGGCCCACGCGCGCGGCCTCCGCGTCGTCATCGACGGCGTCTTCAACCACACCGGGCTGACCTTCTTCGCCTTCGAAGACCTCCGCCAAAACCAGCAAGCCTCGCCGTTCAAGGACTGGTACGTCGTCGAGCGCTGGGACGACCCCGCCACACCGGAGGACGAGTTCGACCACGAGGGCTGGTGGGGCTACAAGCCCCTGCCCGTCTTTGCCGACAACGCCGACGGGACGGACCTGCAGGACGGCCCCCGGCAGTACGTCTTCGCCGCCACCGCCCGCTGGATGGACCCCGACGCCGACGGCGACCCCTCCGACGGCATCGACGGCTGGCGCCTGGACGTGGCCAACGAGGTGCCCCTCGGCTTCTGGACCGCCTGGAACGCCCACGTGCGCCGCCTCAACCCCGCCGCCTACACCGTCGCGGAGATCTGGCAGGACGCCGCCGCTTTTCTCGCTGAGGGCGGCTTCTCGGCTACGATGAACTACTACGGCTTCGCCTTCCCCGTCAAAGGGTTTTTGATCGACGAGGCGATGCCCCCCTCGGTGTTTGCCGAGATGCTCGACGCGCGCCGCGCCGCCTATCCCGACTCCCTCGCCTACCGCCTGCAAAACCTGATCGACTCGCACGACACCGACCGCCTGGCCTCGATGATCGTCAACCGCGACCCCGGCGATGCGGCGCAGGAGCAGTTCGGCTACGACCGCAGCGTCTCGCCGCGCGACAACCCGGCCTATGCCCTGCGCGCCCCCGACGAAGGCGAGCGGCGGATCCAGCGCCTCGTGACGCTCTTCCAGATGACGTACGTCGGCGCGCCGATGATTTACTACGGCGACGAAGCAGGCATGTGGGGCGCCGACGACCCCGACGACCGCATGCCGATGGTCTGGGACGACCTCGTCTATGAAGCGCAGGCCGCCGACCCGCTGGGCCGTCACCGCCCGCCCGCCCCGGTGGCCTTCGACCGGCAGCTTTTCGAGTTCTACAAAAGCGCCATCGCCTTGCGCCGTGCGCACCCGGCCCTCCGGCGCGGCGCCTTCGCCGTCCTCGCCGCCGACGACGAACGCCGCACGCTCGTCTTCGAGCGGACGCTCGGCGGCGAAACGCTCGTCGTGGCCCTCAACCGCAGCGACGAGGCTCAACGCCTGCGCGTGCCCCTGCCGGCGGGCGGCGCAACTTTCGAGGTGATCTTTTCGACCACCGACGGCGACCACCGCACGCAGCAAGACGCCGAAGCGCTCCTGCTCGACCTCCCGCCGCTGACGGGCCTGGTGCTGCGGTGAAGCAGCTTACGGCGATCAGCTTACAGCGATCAGCTTACGGCGAAAGCATCTTTAGGCTGACCGCTGGCCGCTGACCGCTGAAAGCTCTCCATCTTACGTTATACATTTTCACATTTTACCTTTCATACGCTCGGAACAACAGCGCCGTACGAGTGATTGTGTGCGCAAATCTGTTCATCGACAGCGCTGCTGCTACCCCTACACCCTGCGATGGCGAAAGAGCCTCCCCCTGCTGCCCCTCCCCGGACCTTCGGTCCCGTAGAAGATCCCGCCGATTACGTGCGCCCGGACTGGTGGCGCGCCCTCTTCGGATCCACCTACCTGCTCACCGACGCCGACGTCCTCGACGACCCCGTCACGCGGCAAGAAGTCGAGCGCTTCATCGCGCTGCTGGGCCTCTCGCCCGACGCCCGCGTGCTCGACGTGTGCTGCGGCCAGGGACGGCACGTGCTGGAACTGGCGCGGCGCGGCTTCACCGCCGTCGAGGGCCTCGACCGCTCGCGCTACCTCATCCGTAAGGCCCGCGAGACGGCCCGGCGCGAGGGCCTCCAGGTCCCCTTCCGCGAGGGTGACAGCCGCAAGCTGCCCTACGCCGCCGCCTCGTTCGACGCCGTCATGCTGCTGGGCAACAGCTTCGGCTACTTCGAGGCCCCGCAGGACGACCTGCGCGTGCTGCGCGAGGCGCTCCGCGTGCTCAAACCCGGCGGGCGCTTCTTGCTCGACCTCGTCAGCGGCGACTACCTGCGCCAGCACTTCCAGGCGCGCTCCTGGGAATGGCTCGACGAGCAGCGCTTCGTCTGCCGCGAACGGACGCTGGCCGACGACAGCCGCCGCCTGATCACCCGCGAGGTCGTCACCCACACCGAAAAAGGCGTGCTCGTCGATCAGTTCTACGCCGAGCGCCTCTACGGACGCGACGACCTCGAAGCGCTGCTGGCCGAGGCCGGCTTCGCCGAGATCCGCGTCGAGGGGATGCACGAGCCGGCCTCGGCGCGCAACCAGGACCTCGGCATGATGGGCCACCGCCTCGTGCTGACCGCCCGCGCCGCCAAAGACCGGCCCGCTCTGCCCAAAGCGGCCCTCCGGCCCGACCGGCACGTCGTCGTCGTCATGGGCGACCCGCGCCTGGCCGACGAAGTCAAGGTCGGCGCGGTCTTCGACGAGGACGACTTCTACACCATCGACCTGCTCAAGAAGGCCCTCGCCTCGCTCGACGGCTATCGCTTCACCTACCTCGACGACCACGCCTCGCTGCCGGACGACCTGCGGCGCCTGCGCGGCGAGACGGACCTGGTGCTCAACCTCTGCGACGAGGGCTACGAAAACGACCCGCGCAAGGAACTCCACGTGCCCGCGCTGCTGGAGATGGTGGGCCTGCCCTACACCGGTGCCGGGCCGCAAAGCCTCGCCTTCTGCTACGACAAGTCGCTCGTGCGGGGCGTGGCGCGCGAGATGAGCGTGCCCGTGGCCGAAGCCCGCTTCCTCCGCCCCGGCGACGCCGGCCTGGATCTCTCGACGCTGCGCTTCCCCGTCATCGTCAAGCCCAACACGGGCGACAGCAGCATCGGCGTGACGCAGAAGAGCGTGGCCTACGACGCCGAGGAACTGGCCGAAGCGCTGGTTTCTGCGCGCGCCATCGTCGGCTCGGAGCGGGCGCTGCTGGTCGAAGAATTTCTGACGGGCAAGGAGATCACCGTCGGCATCATCGGCAACGCCTCGGCGGGCTACGAGGTCATGCCCATCACCGAGGACGACTACTCGGAGTTG